>JBEISB010000006.1:0-35597 GCA_040375635.1 Chitinophagaceae bacterium
ATCCCTTCGCGACAATCATGATCGAAAGCGATTGGATCCTTGCCTTCGTTAATTAATCGCTCGTTCAACACATCAAACATCTCGAGGAAGCTCATTTCGGTTGAAATGTTCTCTGCCTGATAGGTAACAAATTGTCCTTGATCTTGTGCGTTTTTCTGACGCCAAACTTTTAAGGTTAGGTTTATAGTTTTATGTTCCATTGCGTATTGATGTTTGATAGATTAGCTAACTAAATTCGATTATTTGTAATTGCGCTGACTAGGATGGATGACTTCGTATACCAAATCTTCTTTGTGAAGATTCCAACCTTTATCGCCTTGATTTTCCCAACAGGCTACATACATATAGTTTTCGTCATGGCGCAAGGCTTCGCCATCTTCGGTTTGATGTTCTTCGCGGAAATGACCTCCACAGCTCTCTTCGCGGCTAAGGGCATCGATACACATTAATTCTCCAAGCTCAAGAAAATCAGCTACGCGACCTGCCTTATCTAATTCTGGATTTAATTCATTAGCACTCCCTGGCACCCGAACGTTTTTCCAAAACTCTTCGCGCAAGGCTCTGATATCTTGAATGGCTTGTTTTAAACCGGCTTCGTTACGGGCCATACCGCACTGGTCCCACATGATTTTCCCTAACTGCTTATGGTAATAATCAACGCTGTGTTCTCCTTTGATATTGATAAAGTGCTGAATGCGATCTTTTGCAGCCTGTTCAGCTTCCGCAAAAGCATCATGATGGGTATCAATTTTCGGGGTACGAATTTCGTCGGCTAAATAATTACCGATAGTGTAAGGAATCACAAAATAACCATCTGCCAATCCTTGCATTAAGGCACTTGCCCCTAAACGATTCGCACCATGATCACTGAAATTCGCTTCACCCAATGCATACAAGCCAGGCACGGTAGTCATAAGCTCGTAATCTACCCAAAGTCCACCCATTGTATAGTGTACAGCTGGGTAAATACGCATCGGCACCGTGTATGGGTCTTCGCCAGTAATTTTTGCATACATATCGAAGAGGTTACCATACTTTTCTTTCACAACCTCTTTCCCTAAGGCAATAATCTCATCTTTGCTTGCATTGACTTTCCCTAGCTTATTCGCTTCTGTCTTTCCATATCGCTCAATCGCTGAAGCAAAATCTAAGTACACAGCCATTTTACTACTACCTACACCATAGCCAGCATCGCAACGTTCTTTGGCAGCACGACTAGCCACATCACGAGGTACTAAGTTACCAAATGCCGGATAACGACGTTCGAGGTAATAATCTCTTTCTTCTTCGGTAATTTCATTGGGTTTACGATTATCGCCTTGTTTTTTAGGCACCCAAATACGACCATCATTCCGCAACGATTCACTCATCAGGGTTAATTTACTTTGATGATCGCCGCTTACCGGAATACAGGTAGGGTGAATTTGTGTAAAGCAAGGATTACCAAAGAAAGCACCCTTTTTATGAGCCTTCCAGGCAGCGGTTACATTACTACCCATGGCATTGGTACTCAAGAAGAATACATTACCATAACCACCTGTGCACAATAATACGGCGTGAGCACCATGACGTTCGATTTCGCCGGTAACCAAGTTACGAGCAATGATACCGCGTGCTTTACCGTCAATCACAACAACATCGAGCATCTCATGGCGATTATATTCTTTGATTTTACCCAATGACACTTGACGCATTTGGGCAGAATAAGCTCCGAGCAGTAATTGCTGTCCGGTTTGTCCTGCTGCATAAAACGTACGTTGTACCTGTGTACCCCCGAAGCTTCGGTTGCTCAATAATCCGCCATATTCGCGGGCAAACGGAACCCCCTGCGCCACGCACTGGTCAATAATATTTCCACTCACTTCGGCTAAGCGATGAACATTGGCCTCACGAGCACGGTAATCTCCTCCTTTGATCGTATCATAGAACAAGCGGAATACACTATCACCATCATTCTGGTAATTTTTTGCCGCATTGATACCCCCTTGGGCAGCAATCGAGTGCGCACGACGACCGCTATCCTGAAAACAAAATGTTTTTACATTATATCCTAACTCGGCCAAAGAGGCTGCCGCAGAAGCTCCGGCTAATCCGGTTCCTACCACAATAATATCAAGACTGCGTTTATTGGCGGGATTTACCAATTTACAGGTACTCTTATACGTGCTCCATTTCTGAGCCAGTTCGCCGGAAGGAATTCTGTTATTTAATGCCATGTTTTGCTTACCGCAGAGAATGAAACTTGAACCGGTCTGTACGAAGTTCTCTGCGGAATCTTTATTGCCCCGCACAGACCGAAATTGGGTTTATTGTAACCAGCCAAGATACATGGCAACAGGCATCATGCAAAAAGCCAAACAGATGATAAGGCTATACGTAATACCCGTAGTTTTAATCAGGCTATTATATTTCGGACTATTGATACCCAAGGTTTGAAAGGCACTACTAAAGCCGTGGATCAGGTGCCAGCAAAGCGAAATAACACCAGCAACATAAACGATAACGACCCATAAATTACTGAACACCTCCTTCATCTCTTCGTATAAATTTTTTTCTTCACCCGTGATATAAAGGGCTTGTTTGGTACCCACCCAAAAATGAGCCAGATGAATCACCAAAAATACTAAGAGCAAACTGCCTAAAATCCCCATACTACGACTGTACCAAGCACTCGTAGCATTGCCGGGGTTTACCGCATACTTAACAGGACGCTTACTATTATTTTGAAAGGTTAACATCAACCCTTGAATGATGTGAAGTATGAGACCAAAAAATAAACCGATTTCTACCAATCGCATAATCCAATTATGACTTAAGAAATGGGCATAGAAGTTAAACATATCTCCATTGTCGTTGAAGAAAATCATGCTATTTATCGTGGCATGTACAATCAGAAAAAGAATCAAGAAGATGCCCGTAAAAGCCATTACTAACTTTTTGCCAATCGAAGAGGTGAAGTATGTTTTCCAAGTCATATCAGAATCATTGATTTTTTTTTCAATGCGCAAATATATTGCAACACAGCCAAAATTCAATGCCCGAAAGAATTGATGATGTCAATACAGAATTAGGAAACTTAATTCAAGACGGTTTTCTCAAAGTAATCGTAGATCAGCTGAGAAATATTAGAGAAGCGGTTATTCCCTTTCGGAAATTCAAGATAAGCACTGGTATAGGCGTCCTCTTTCTTAATCACCTTTTGATAGAACCCTTTTCCAGAAGCCGTATATCCACTCAAAACAAAGAAAGCTGGGTATTCTTTTTTGAGGGTGACCCGGTAATTATGACTGCTATATTCGCCAAGCTGCATCAGAAATAAGGCATGAAAGTTAGACCCTTCGGCCAGATCACCATTCGAAATCGCTAAGGTTGATGAGCCGTCAACCGTTTTATAACTCACGGCAGCAGACTCAACATCGCCAGTGGTGAGCATAAAAAAATTGAAAGGAATCTGAAAACAATAATTGTAACGCCTGCTGCAGATCTTCTCATAATCTTGCGCCTTCAAGGATTGGGCAATCCCCATTCCGAATAGGATAAACAGCACAAACCATACTTTCTTCATGATTATTTCTACTTTTTGGTGAACAATAGGATTCGTTAAACGATGTAAAGTACCAAAAAATTATATAAATCTTCACTCTTTATTGACATATTTTTTAAGGTGAATCTCGACCCACATCGCCGTTTTCTTGTTTTCACGCCGACCGGGTTTCCACTTTTTCATCCGATAGAGTTGCTTACTTAAGGCTTGTCGACAAGCATCCGGCAGATCTCCTTCCCAAATAACCCCATCGACATGAGCATCGGCCGTAATGCGTATTTTGACGGTGAGATCAGTGTATGGCAACACAGCATCGAGACAAGGCACTTTTTGGCGGAGAAATGTATAAGGCGATATTGTTGACCTGGGATACACAAAAGCTGGATAATAAGGTATACGCTTGCCTAGACTATCAAACATTTCTCCCTTCTTGATTTTGTGATTTTCGATGATCTCTTTCCGTTTAAATCTGCCATTTATATAATACTCGTACTGTTCGCCCTCGCGAAAGCCTTGTTTATAGCTTCGTACAAACTGAATCCTATCCGAATCTACGAAATAATCTACCCATATCCCCTCTCGTTGTGACTCAGCAATCAATCGGCCTGTGCATCGCAGTCGGCCCGTAATCGTATCAAAAATCTGCACTTCAAACCCCGGGTTTGGAGCCAAATAGGTCCTGCGTTCGCGAAGTTTTCCCGTAGCCCTTGCGTAATACAACCAAACACTATCCCGAAATCCCTTTCTGTATTTACCCTCTTCACTCTTTTTGCCATCCGGATAATACGACACACTATACCCATCGCGCATTACGGCAGCACGACTCGTATAACTGCCAATCTCTTTGGGTTGTCCCGTCAGATAATAGTCGCTGATTTGTCGCACGGTATCTCCCGGCAAGATCACCCGATAATAGCTTGCCGCTGCAGGCGAAACCCGTTGGTTGTTTTGATTGAAATAGAGAGTATCTGCTTGTGCCGCTGCGCATAAATTCGCTAATAGCAAACACAGGCTCATGGCTATGGTTCTCATGGTAATTTTGGTTCTTTCAAAGATAAAGAACTTAATATTGCCAATAGAATTTTTCTGTAAGCAGCTATTCGATTTGTACTACTTTTGTTGCACGTACAAAAACGTTGCCTTATGTCAGAAAGCCAAGCAGAAATTTTATTTCAACAGAAGATTGATAGCGAGATGAAAATCGAAGCCCGGGATTGGATGCCTGATGAGTATCGCAAAACCTTGATTCGCCAAATCTCTCAACATGCGCACAGTGAAGTGGTAGGTATGTTACCCGAAGGGAATTGGATTACCCGTGCCCCAAATCTGCGTCGAAAATTGATACTCCTCGCGAAAGTGCAAGACGAAGCTGGTCACGGATTATATCTATATTCTGCCGCTGAAACATTAGGCATTACAAGAGATGAAATGTATGATCAGTTGCATACAGGTAAGGCAAAGTATTCGAGCATCTTTAATTACCCAACCCTTACTTGGGCCGATATCGGTGTGGTAGGTTGGTTAGTAGATGGAGCCGCCATTATGAATCAGGTAATGCTTTGTCGAACTTCTTACGGACCTTATGCCCGAGCCATGGTGAAAATTTGTAAAGAAGAGAGTTTTCATCAACGTCAGGGCTATGAATCTTTATTAGCGTTAAGTAAGGGTAGTGAGGCCCAACGCGAGATGTTACAAGATGCTGTAAACCGCTGGTGGTGGCCATCAATAATGATGTTTGGTCCTACAGATACTGAAAGTACCAACTCAGAAAAAAGTATGCTTTGGAAAATCAAACGGCAATCGAACGACGAATTACGTCAACGATTTATAGATGCTACTGTAGACCAAGCGCGCATATTAGGTGTTACCTTACCCGATCCGGATTTGAAATGGAATGAGGCCCGAGGACATTATGATTTCGGTACGATGAATTGGACTGAATTTTGGAATGTGGTGAAAGGAAACGGACCTTGTAACAAACAGCGTCTCAACGATCGCGTCAATGCTTGGAACGAAGGGGCTTGGGTGCGCAAGGCTGCTATGGCTCATACAGCCAAACGGAAGCAAAAGGCAGCGTAATGAGTTCACCGGATAGTGCGCAACAAGATTATATCGAGGTCAATAAAAATGCATGGAATGAACGAACGAAACATCATGTTCAATCTAGCTTTTATGATCATGATAGTTTCTTACAAGGAAAATCTTCGTTACAAGATATCGAACTGACATTATTGGGTGATATCAAAGGCAAATCGATTCTGCATCTGCAATGTCATTTTGGACAAGACTCCCTTTCTCTCGCCCGCATGGGCGCGAAAGTGCATGGGGTCGACTTCTCAGAAGAGGCGATTCGGGTGGCGAAAGAAACTGCCGCTAGCTTACAACTTGATGCCAACTTTACTTGCTGCGATTTATTTAGCTTGCCGAAGTACTTAGATCAATCATTCGATATCGTTTACACTACCTACGGAACTATCGGATGGCTACCTGATATACAGGCCTGGGCCAACATCGTTTCTCAGTATCTCCTTCCGGGTGGGAAATTTATTTTTGTTGAGTTTCATCCTTTGGTTTGGATGTATAACAACGAGCTAACCGCCATTCGCTACCGGTATTTTTGCGATGAGGCGATTGTTGAACAAGAGAGTGGTACCTATGCCAATCCTCATGCCGATATTCAACCAAAAACTATCGGCTGGAATCATGGCCTGGCAGAAGTCATCCAATCCTTGCTTCAACATGGACTTCAGCTCGATGATTTTCGGGAATACGATTTTTCGCCTTATGCTATTTTTCCGGATATGCAAGAAGAGGAACCTGCCCGTTTTCGCGTGAAAGCTTGGGGAAATAAAGTCCCCTTGGTGTACTCCCTAGTCATGCATAGCTAAGTATCTATACTTCTTTATTTTATTATTTGATAGCCTGTAAGTCCCTAATATGAGGCATTGCGGCAGATTAGTTTATGTTTGGACGTTGATTCGAATCATGAAAGCCATAAAGAAAGAAAACCTGCCCCAAAAAATATGTTTGGTTTGTCAAAGACCCTTTAGCTGGCGAAAAAAGTGGGAAAAGAATTGGTTGCAGGTTTTGTATTGCAGTGATCGTTGTCGCATGAATAAAAAAATATCGATATGAAGAACATACTCATTGTTGGCGGCACGAAAGGAATCGGATGGGCCACCGTAAATGCTTTACATCCGGAAGCTAACCTATTTGTGGTAGCCCGTAATCCATCAGATACCATGCAATCGTTGGGTATTCCTATGTTCAACCTAGACGCAGTCCACGACGAGTTACATTTCTTAGACGCACTACCCGACACCTTACATGGAGTTGTTTATTGTCCTGGCTCTATTGTATTAAAACCCTTCCAACGATTAACCCCTGATGCATTTTTGGCAGACTATCAACAAAATGTAGTAGGTGCGGTTCGCGTTTTGCAGAAGGTATTCCCTGCACTGCAAAGGGCAAACAGCGCATCGGTAGTGCTTTTTAGTTCTGTAGCGGCTAAAATGGGGATGCCCTTTCATGCCTCAATTGCTGCGGCAAAAGCAGGTGTTGAAGGTTTAACCCGCAGTCTGGCCGCCGAATGGGCAACCCATAAGATCCGAGTAAACGCCATAGCTCCCTCATTAACCGATACGTCTTTGTCGGCCCAACTCCTCAATACCGACGAAAAGAGAGAATCGGCAGCACGTCGTCATCCCTTACAACAAGTTGGCGAGGCCCACGAAATGGCAGCAGCTGTAAAATTTCTTTTATCTGACCAAGCGACATGGATAACAGGACAGGTAATGGGTATTGATGGCGGAATAGGCACACTAAAAACATGATTCATGAAATAATTGTTCCAATGACTGTGTGAATCCGCAAGCAACCTATACCTTCGCGCCCTCAATACGTATTTAGTACATGAAGCAAGAAGATATTTTACAAGCGCGAAGCAATCATCAATGCGAATTATGTGGATTGACAGAAGGATTAAAAATCTATGAAGTAGAACCTAAGGCGGCTAATATTACCGGCAACGAAATTTATATCTGTCCGAAATGTGTAGCTCAAATCGACAAAAAAGAAGAACTAGACAACAAACATTGGGCCTGCCTTGAGAGCGCGATGTGGAGCGAAGTGCCTGCTATACAAGTTGTTTCGTGGCGCATGTTGAATCGTTTACGCCATGAAAGTTGGGCAAACGACTTACTCGATATGATGTATCTGGATGAGGATAACCTGGCTTGGGCTAAGACGAGCGGTGATCATGAAAATGACGGAAATGTAGACTTACATCGCGATGCGAATGGCGCTATTTTGCAACATGGAGATACGGTTGTATTAACTAAATCGTTAGATGTAAAAGGCTCTACCCTAAATGCCCGTATGGGAACTGTCGTAAAGAACATCCGATTGGTAGAAGAGAATACCGAACAAATTGAGGGGCGGATAGAAGGACAAACGATTGTGATTCTGACCAAATATCTGCGCAAGCAAAATCCAACGGGTTAAACACAACTATCGATCAAAGCGTAAACGCATACCCTTACTATCGTTAGCTTGCTGACCTAACGCGAATACGCGGTTACCATTCACGAAAGTAGAATGAATCGCAGAAGGAAATGTATGTCCTTCGAAAGGACTCCATGCGCATTGATAAAGAAGATTCTCTTTACTCACTGTTGTGTTACCTTGTAAATCTACTAATACCGCATCGGCAAAATAACCTTCACGAATATATCCACGTTCGGCTACCTGAAAACATTGGGCTGGGGCATGACAAGCTTTTTCGACTATGCGTTCTAACGAAATGCGTTTTTGATGATAAGCCTCTAATAACATCAACAAACTATGTTGCACCAAAGGCACCCCTGCAGGCGCTTCGAGATAAGGCTTTTGCTTCTCATCCCAGGTATGCGGTGCATGATCGGTAGCAATGATATCTAAACGATCATCTAACAATCCTTGCCAAAGGGCTTCGCGATTTTCTTTGGCCTTAATGGCCGGATTGCATTTGATGAGGTTACCATAACGATCGTAATCGTCGGCGGTAAAATACAAATGGTGAACGCAGACTTCGGCCGTAATGCGCTTATCTTTTAGGGGAAATAAATTTGTAAATAATTCCAATTCTTTGGCCGTACTGATATGCAAGATATGCAAGCGAGTATCATGTTTTTTGGCTAACTGAATGGCGCTTAACGAAGATTCGTAGCAAGCATCAACATCGCGTATGATAGGATGAAAACGCGCATGATCGATAGATACACCGCTGCTCTTCACCCGGTCTACATTCTCTTTCACGATGCCTTCTTTTTCGCAATGGGTTGCAATCAACACTTCACTCTCCGAAAAAATTCTCTCCAAGGTAATGATATTATCTACCAGCATATTGCCGGTACTTGAACCCATAAATATTTTGAGTCCGCATACATCTTGCTTGCGTTTATTGATCTTCAGCGCATCGTCAGTATTTTCGTTAGAAACACCTAAGAAAAATGAATAGTTTGCCAAAGAAGTATTGGCGGCGATTCTCATTTTTTCTTCGAGCTTCTCCATGTTCAAGGTAGGCGGAATAACATTCGGCATCTCCATAAATGAGGTAACCCCTCCGGCCACAGCTGCTCTTGCTTCGGAGGCAATACAAGCCTTATGGGTGAGTCCTGGCTCACGAAAATGAACCTGATCATCGATGAGTCCTGGCAGGAGATGAAGATGCTCAGCGTTGATTTCATCGGCCCCTTCCATTATGTTCACCCTATTCTCGATTTTCTCAAATCGGCCATTCTTCATGTACACATCCTTTCTGCTGATTTGTCCTTCGTTTACCACCTGTACCTGGCGAAGTATATAATTTTTCATGTTTAGCTTATTGCACCAAAGGTAAAAGAATTAGCTTTACGTTTATGCGTGTACGGCTTCTCCTTCCGGCTATGATTCTGTGTATGATGCAGGGTTACGCCCAATCTGCTTTTTTACATCGTCATGATGAATCCTTTCATATCGTAGAACGGTATTCGCTGTTAGCGGGACGAAACGCCAACGAACTGCATACCGCAGTCAATTCCATGAGTCAGAAAGATGCGGTTAGCTTTCTAGAAAAATATCTGGCGCAACACAGTGCCGAATTGTCGGCAAAGGAACAACAGGAGATTCGGGATTTTTTAGCCATGAATAGCGAATGGACCGAACATGGACATGCTACATTACCTTCAAAACATCCATTCTTAAAAACCCTTTACGCCACCCGCAACGACCTCCTGCATATCGAAGAGAAAGATTATGATTTGATGGTAAACCCTATCATAGCCTATCAACAAACCTTAGAGAGCGGATCGCAAACACAGAATGAATTTCTCAATACCAAAGGCATAGAAGTGCGAGGTAACATTAAAAAACGATTAGGATTTTATACCCGCTTTACGGATAACCAAGAACGAGGCCCCCTTCATCACCAACATTATGTATCACAACATCAGGCTGTGCCGGGTGTTACGTATTTCAAAGATTTACATAACGATAAAACCGCGCAAGATTATATTTTAGCTACGGGCTATATCGATGCCGACATCATTCGCCAGAAAGTAAATCTGAGTTTTGGGAATGATCGTTTTCAGTTAGGCGATGGGTACCGTAGTCTATTTTTAGATGATGTGGGGAGTAATTATTTATTTCTCCGTCTCAATACTCGTTTAGGGAAATTTAATTATCAAAACCTGTTTATGGAGCTCGTGCCTCAATACACAAGAGGTGCCGATCAGTTATTGCCCCGTAAGTATGCAGCCATTCATCACCTCAGCATGCATGTTACCCCACGACTCAATATCGGCTTGTTTGAGAGTATTGTCTTTGCTCGTAAAGACCATTTCGATTTTAGTTACCTCAACCCCATCATTTTATATCGGAGTGCAGAACAAACCAATGGGAGTCCGGACAATGCCATGATGGGTATGAATGTAAAAATAAGCACCCCATGGAAAATGATGATTTATGGGCAGTTGCTTTTGGATGAATTTAGCTACAATCAGATGAAAAAGAAAACAGGTTGGTGGGCCAATAAATATGGGGTGCAATTTGGCCTCAAACGCACCGACCTCTTTGGGATTAAACACTTGCTGATACAACCAGAGTTCGATTTGATTCGTCCGTTTACCTATAGTTACCACGACTCAGTATCTGAATTTTCGCATTATAATCAATCGTTGGCGCACCCATATGGAGCCAACTTAATAGAAATGAGTATACTGTTGCAATATCGAATGGGTAAGAAATGGCATGTATCATGGAAGAGTTTTTACAACAAACAAGGTCGGGATACAGCGTCGACAGTCTCTTTTGGTGGCAATCTTTTTAATGCCTATACCAACCGAAACAATGAGTATGGGATCCGACTATTCAATGGCTATGCTTCAACGGTATATTATAGTAATCTGAATCTTGCGTTCGAATATCGTCCAAGCTTGTTTGTTGACTTTGGTCTTCGCTACCGAAAAGAAAGCAGTGTACATCCTGCCAACCCAAGCTTTAGCAGCCGCATGGTTTACCTTGGATTTCGTTTGCACATGGCTAGACGAGAGTATGATTACTAAGCCACGGTGTATAGGTTAACTGCCTCATATTGGCAGACACTTGCACGGTGCCAACGCCACAACAGCCGAACGATGAAATGACGCTGACCCTAAAAAAATATGAGCTCTCTATCAAGAGAATCTTTGTATTCGATAGATAGCAGGCAATGAATTACTGTATATTTGCGCTCTTAATAAAATACAGGTGGCTTCGCATAAAAATCTCAACAAGGCAACAGCAGCCGGATTGTTGATCGCTCTCGGAATTATCTATGGAGATATTGGTACCTCACCGCTCTATGTGTTCAATGAAATTATTAAAGACAAAGCCATCAGTGAGGTACTCATTTTTGGTGGACTCTCTTGCATTATCTGGACGCTGACTTTACAAACAACCTTAAAATATGTATTGCTTACCCTCAAGGCCGACAACAAAGGTGAGGGGGGTATCTTTTCGTTATATGCCTTGGTACGGCGACGCAAAAAATGGTTGGTGATACCTGCGATGATTGGTGGCGCTGCCTTGCTGGCCGATGGGATGATAACCCCACCGATTTCCGTAACCTCAGCCATAGAAGGATTGCGACAATTGCCTGTGTTACACGATATTACCGAACATACCATCATCGTGATTGTGATTTCCATTATTACCCTGCTCTTCTTTATGCAGCAATTTGGAACTGCCTCGATTGGGAAATTATTTGGCCCCATTATGTTCATTTGGTTTTTGATGTTGTCGATTTTAGGTCTGATGCATATTGGTGATGATATTGCCATCTTTAAATCGTTTAATCCTTATTACGCCATTAATTTATTAGTGAACTACCCTAAAGGTTTCTGGTTATTAGGCGCTGTGTTTTTATGTACTACCGGAGCCGAAGCTTTATACAGCGACTTAGGTCATTGTGGACGCGGTAATATTCGTGTCAGCTGGATTTTTGTGAAGGTGGCCTTAGTCTTACAATACCTTGGACAAGGTGCTTGGTTATTAGCCAAACACCATGGACATGTGATTACCAAAAATATGATTGACGAAGGATTTAATCCGTTTTATGGTGTGATGCCACAAGAATTTAAAATCGCCGGAATTTGTATTGCTACCGTTGCGGCTATCATTGCGAGCCAGGCCTTGATTAGTGGTTCGTTTACGCTCATTTCTGAAAGTATGCGACTTAATCTCTGGCCCAAATTAAAAATTAATTACCCGAGTGATGCGCGTGGACAATTATTTATTGCCGGCATTAATTTGTTGCTGTATGTTGGATGTGTAGGGATCACCTTGTATTTTCGATCCTCCTCAAATATGGCTGCCGCCTATGGTTTAGCCATTACCTTATGTATGTTGGCAACGTCGATTTTATTTGCCAACTACCTGATTTCGCGGAGAGTAAAACCTGCGTTTATTTATGTTTATCTGACCGTATATATCAGTTTAGAATTAGGGTTTTTGATTGCGAATTTGGAGAAATTTCCGATGGGAGGTTATGTTACCTTATTTGTGGGTGGCGGACTCTTTGGGGTGATGTATGTATGGTTCCGCTCGCGCAAGATTAAGAATCGATATGTTGAATTTGTGAAGATGGAAGATTATATCCATCAATTGCAAGACCTGAGTAATGATAGCAGCATTCCGAAATATGCTACCCACTTGGTGTACTTAACGAGTGCCAATAATCCGAAAGAAATCGAACATAAAATCATGTATTCGATTCTCAACAAAAAACCCAAACGTGCCGATATCTATTGGTTTATTCATGTGGATGTTGTAGATGAGCCATACAAGACAGATTATGTGGTAGAGACGATTATACCGAATGAAATTATCCGTATCGAATTTCGTCTTGGGTTTCGGGTAGAACAACGCATTAATTTAATGTTCCGTAAGGTGGTAGAAGACATGGTGAATAATAAAGAAGTGAATATTACCAGTCGATATGCTTCCTTACAAAAAAATAAAGTAGCCGGCGATTGGCAGTTTATTGTGATGGAGAAATTTTTATCGCACGATAATGATTTGCCGTTAACCGAGCGCTTGATTATGCGTTTCTATTTTATTTTAAAACGCTTTTCGCTGAGTGAAGAAAAAGGTTTCGGACTCGATTCGTCGTATGTAACCATAGAGAAATATCCTTTGGTAGTTTCGCCGGTATCTAACTTACAATTGCATCGGGTAGATCATCGTTAGCCTTGTAGATAAAAATCGGCTAAGAGATTTTTCATTGTCTCGGTATACTGCACATCTTTTTTAATGATCAAAACCTCTTCCTGAATTTGGGTTGGTTTGCATCGCGAAAAAATAGCCACAAACACTTTCGGTATAGCCATCTCCGAATGCTTCACAATCAATACATGTTGCAGATAAAAGCCAAAATCTGCAGCCTTCTCCTTACATGCTGCTAATCTCGAAAAAGGAAACAGCAAAGAAAAAGATCCTTCTTGATGCAATAACTTATCGATACATAAGAGTAAGTCGTGCAGTGATAATCCGGTAGCGTGTTTGGCTAAATTACTTTTGGCATCGGCGCTTTTGAGTTGGTTTTCGAAAAAGGGGGGATTGCTGATGATAAAATCGTAAGGTCTTTGGGATGATAAAGTGCGCACATCACCCTGCATACAATGGATTCGAGAATGAAATACAGATGACAATATATTTTGTTTCCCTTGTTCAAACGTCGATGCATCGAGCTCAATAGCATCCAGCTGCAACCACGGAAATCGTTGAGCCAGCATTAACGAAAGTAATCCTGTGCCGCTGCCAATATCTAGAACATTACGCGCCGTTTCCGGAACAGGTGTCCAAGCCCCTTGTATACAAGCCGTTTCGCTAACCTTTTGTGCACAATCCCCTTGTTCGATTCGAAATTGTTTACACTGAAAATATGCGTTCGCCATATTAAAAAGTTGCGCGTGCACTCGGTGTATCCGACAAAGAAGCAAATTGTCCGGCTTGGTATTTATAATAGGCTGTGATGGCAATCATAGCTGCATTATCGGTACAATATTCGAAAGCAGGAATAAAGGCGCGCCATTGATAGCGCTTAGCCGTTTCGGTTAATGCCATACGCAAACCACTATTAGCACTAACGCCGCCTGCTATACAAATATCCCGAATACCCGTCTCTTTTGCAGCCTTGACAAGCTTCTTCATCAAGATATCGATAATGGTGTATTGAATAGAAGCGCAGAGATCGTTCAAATTCTTCTCCACAAAATCGGGATCTTTTTTCTTTTCGGCTTGCAGAAAATATAAGATAGATGTTTTTACCCCTGAGAAACTAAAATCGAGGGCGGCAATTTGTGGTTTGGCAAAGACAAAGGCTTTGGGATTTCCTTCCTTTGCATATGTATCGATAAGCGGACCACCCGGGTAGGGCAAGCCCAATAGTTTTGCCGATTTATCAAATGCCTCTCCAGCTGCATCATCGAGGGTTTCGCCCAAGACCTCCATCTGTAACGGCGAATGACAACGAACGATTTGGGTATGGCCGCCGCTAACGGTAAGGCAAAGAAAAGGGAAAGAAGGTCGCTCCTCGGCAATGAGGTTCGACAATACATGCGCCTGCATATGATGAACGGCTATGGTAGGTAAACCCAATGCTTGGGCAAAGGCCTTTGCAAACGAGGCACCCACCAACAACGCACCAATTAAACCCGGACTTTGCGTATAGGCCACGGCCGTCAGCTGCTGTTTTGAGATACCACTGCGGTGTAAGGCTTCTTCTACTACCGGCAGGATATGTTTGATATGTAAACGGGAAGCCTCTTCGGGTACTACGCCTCCGTATTTTTCATGAACCGACTGCGTATAAATTACATTCGACAATATTTTACCATCGCATAATACGGCGGCACTCGTTTCGTCGCACGAGCTTTCAATAGCTAGTAAAATGAGGGAGGACATGAAAGAAATTACCAGCGCAAGATCTTGGTGACCGTACGTTTTGGTTTTATTTTTCGCTCGGTATTGCGGTTATAGCTTAGCTGGGCTTCTTTGGGGGTGTCGTAAGTCACAAACTTAATCTTGATGTTAACTTTCCCTAATTGTCCCTTCTTGTAGTAATGTTTGTACAGCGCATCAATCTCGCGTTCATCGGTTTTAATAGTCAAGCGTGCCTTATCGGTTACAAAATGAATAATCAGACTGTCCCATTCTACCGAATCAATAATACCATTTAAGGTAAGGGTACCATAATATTTAGCAGGATCGAAGTCGATATGAGAGCAACAATCCTTACCCGTTTGATGAATATTATCCTCTTCTACATTGCGGAAAGTTTGATAATCGCAGGTATAGAAGGTAGCAGAGGCTTGATCGTACATGCCACATTGTGCAGGCTGTCCTAGCAACTGGTATTCCGAAAAGAAATTCGGATCCACTACTTCAATATCCATTTTATCGTATCCCATCGTATAGGTTTCTTGCGAAAAGCCTATCAATGCGGACATACAGAGCGCCAGAGACAAAGCATATTTTTTCATATTTCCTGCAAATTAGCAAACAAATATATACAACCTGTGTTCATTTTACTTGCCAAAAACCGAATTTAATTGCATTTTCAGCACTCCTCAGCATTAATAATCTATATTTACTCTCATAAAACGCACACATCATGAAACAAATAGCTGTACCTTTTTTATTGGCCATCGGTATTCTTTTTAGTATTTCATCGTGTAAGAAACACGGCAGCGATAATGGAGGTGGGGGAAATGGTAACGCCAATGATATTGATGTTACAGTACCTTATACCAAATCTGCCGTATTACCAGCTATCGATTCTCCATTCAACTTGGTAAGCTTACCCGTTGAAAAGACCGATACCTTTGCCACCAAAGTTGACGAAATGTTGAACTTGTATGCTGGGGGTATCTCAAAATCAAAAATCAAAACCCTAACTGCCAAAACCATGAATGTGATAGTAGATGGAGGTACAGGACAAACCTTTGATTTTGTTGACGACTCGGTGAAAGTATATGTAGATTCTTTTGGCGGCACTAACCCTATTTTAGTAGCCTATAAATACGGCATTCCAAAGGGTGCAACCAGCATCGATTTTAATGTGGTGAATACAGATATAAAGAATTTATTTTACGCTCCGTTCATGCAAGTAACGATGAAGTTTAATACCGTTCCCCACGAAAAGGTGCTTGCCGGATCTAATTTCGTTACCAATTTCTCCTTCCGGATTATTGCGAGCGGAAATTAATTTCTCTACAGAAATTTAATGGTTACGCCCATTTGAATAAGTGCTTCAGGAATAAAATGGTTAAATAGTAACCACGATTTCCCGATACCTAATTCAGTATATAAACCTACCCTGTTGATTGGGAAGTAGCGCAGTCCTGTGGTGATTTCTCCACTATACGGACGAGGAAAATTATACCGAACGTAAAACTGATTCATAGGTGCCAGCGTATAGGTCGATAGACTTACCCGTCCATAACCAAATCCGAATCCTGCATACGCATCAAATTTCGAACGGCGGAGATAATGATAATTGCCTCGTATAATACCCGATAATTCCGAAGCCCTAATACCATACTCATAAGGTCGATTGCCATGAATCGCCGGATCGTAACCATCATCCATCCAGGCTAATTGTGTATAGCTGTATGAGGCATTGACGCCGACACTAAAGCGATTACTTATCATATAATCGAGCTTGGCCATCAGCGGGCCATAACCACTAACCCTTAACTCTTGACGGTTGGTGTTTTGTCTGAGATAAAGTCGCAGAATACTCGGAACACCATAGCCTACCGATACATTAATATTGTGCTTATGTTCAGCAAACTTTTTTTGACCAGATGTTTTCGACCACACAGAGATGGGAATCAAAACTAAGGTCAGCAGAAAGAAAGGAAGTGTTTTCATACCAATTGATGCTCGAAAGATAAGGAATATTATCTTCAACCCTTATCGTTTGCCTTATCTTCACCGCTAGAAAAATTTTGCCCTTGATGAAACTATCCTTACTCTTTTCGATGCTGGCCGCAACATGTACCGTCATATGTATCCCCCAGTTTTCTATTGGCCAGGTTAGCAATACCCTCCTTGAAAACCATATCGAGGTAGCAGATAGCGCTACAAATCAAATTGGATTATCAGTTTACAGTAATCCCTTTTTTAAGAATAACGAATATTTCGACAATATCACCACCGGGTATACTTTGTTTGGAACACAATTACAAACGGCTATCAACTATCAACCTCACCCCAATATTCGAATCCAGGCAGGTATTTATAGTCGCAAAGATTTTGGTCAGGATGGCATACAAAAAATAGAACCCCTCTTTTCTATTAAACTACAAAAAAACGGGTATAGTATGCTGATGGGTAATCTCGAAGGCAATGTGTCTCATCAATTGCTAGAACCCATTTATAATTTCGAAAGATTTATTTTACATCCGCTCGAAAGTGGCTTACAATGGAAAATCAACCACAAGCGATATTGGTCTGATACTTGGCTGAATTGGGAAGTTCAAGAATACTTAGGTTCTAACTACCAAGAACAATTAAGCGGTGGCCATTCGAGCCGCATTACGCTTTGGCAAAACTCGAATGGGTCTAACATCATTATTCCTTTGCAGGGATTGATTTCTCACAAAGGCGGACAAATCGATATAGACTCTACTCCGCTTCGCACCCTAATGAATGTTGCAGGAGGTATTGACATACAACATCGTAATAAAAACAAAGGTTCTTTTTTACAATCGTGGCGATGGCAAACCCATTATTGTTTGTACCGCGAATTATCGCCTGCCAAGCGTATGCCTTTTTCCGAGGGTGTTGCTTATTATATCAACGCGCAACTCGAATCGCGCTATCATATTTTACTTTCAGCTGCTTATTGGAAAGGCAAACATTTTCTCTCGTCGCGAGGAGGAGAATTGTTTCAATCGGCAGCATCAATCTATGGGAAACCCGGATATACCGAAGCCAATCGCGAACTCCTTTTTTTACGCCTGATGTATCAACAGAAAGTGTTTGATGTACTCAATGTAGACGTTCGTTTTGAACCCTATTATGATGTGAGAAATCAATTTTTAGCCTATTCGTATGCGGTATATCTAACGTACAAATACGACTTTGCCCTTACGAAATTAACAAAACGAAAAAGCAGATAAGAAGCCTACACATCTTTATTTTGGTAATTTTACGCTATGTCAGCGTTACGAACTTTTTCATTATTACTTCTGTCTGTAAGCATTACTACCTTCTGCTTCGCCCAAGAAGGATTACCCGTTATTAAAAACGAAGCTTTTAAACGAGGCGAAAAACTAAACTATCGCATACACTATGGTTTTATTGAAGCCGTAAAAGCGAGTATTGAAATTACCAATGAAAATAAAAAATTTGGCGATCGAAATACCATGCATGTTGTCGGTACCGGATGCTCGAAAGGTACTTTTGATTTTTTCTTTAAGGTAAGAGATCGATACGAATCGTATATCGATGAACAATCTTTAATCCCTTGGCAGTTCGTGCGTAGAGTAGATGAAGGTGGATATCGAAAAAAAGAAGATTATGTGTTTAACCACTATACCAAAAAGGTAAATGATCGCGATAAAGTGTATCCGATTTGGGAAAATACCCAAGACATGATTTCGGGTTTTTTCTATGCCCGCACCCTGAATTTGGGCAGTGCAAACCTCAACCAGATTTTTACTGTACCCACGATAGTAGACGGCGAAATGTATAACCTACAAATCAAGTTTAAAGGTCGCGAAACCATTAGTACCGACATAGGTAAAATTCGTTGTTTGAAGTTTGTGCCCGTCTTACAAAGAGGTCGAATCTTTAAACACGAAGAGGATATGGTGGTATGGTTATCCGACGATAAGAATCATATCCCCATTAGAGCCAAAGCCGATATTTTATTTGGTTCTCTAAAAATAGATCTTACCTCTTACAGTGGATTGTATAATCCTCTTATGGTGAATTAGACATTCTACTTCATTATCAAGGCGAGCTCCTCAAGACTTACAG
Source organism: Chitinophagaceae bacterium (assembly GCA_040375635.1). Classification (GTDB taxonomy): domain Bacteria; phylum Bacteroidota; class Bacteroidia; order Chitinophagales; family Chitinophagaceae; genus OLB11. Next base: position 19,091 of record JBEISB010000006.1, read on the forward strand.
CAATTCGTATACGATAGCCGCACCTTGTCCTACCCCAATACACATCGTAGCTACGCCATATTTCACCTGACGCTTTTTCATCTCGTGCAACAAGGTTGTAGAAATACGAACGCCGCTGCAACCTAAGGGATGTCCGAGAGCAATAGCGCCTCCATTGACATTTACTCGTGAAGGGTCGAGGCCCAAATCATGCATACAAGCCAAGCTCTGAGAAGCAAAGGCCTCATTGAGTTCGAACAAACCGATATCTTCTATTTGCAATCCGGCTCTTTGCAAGGCTTTGCGGGTGGCAGGCACCGGTCCTATTCCCATAACAGAAGGGTCTACACCTGCAATCGCCATACTTTTTACAATGGCCATCGGTTGTAAATCGTATTTCTTTACCGCCTCATCACTAGCCACTAACATAGCAGCGGCACCATCATTAACGCCGCTAGCATTGGCCGCTGTAACCGTTCCGTCTTTTGTAAACGCAGGTTTTAATTCGGCGAGTTTTTCGATGGGGGTAAGGCGAGGATGCTCATCTTTATCAAATACGTGTTTCTTGCCTTTTCCTAAATCGATTTCTACAGCAATCAATTCATCCGCAAAACGATTAGCCGCTTGAGCCGCTTCGTATTTTAACTGGCTGTGATAAGCAAATTCATCTTGGGCTTCGCGACTAATATTCCATTGCTTAGCAACATTTTCGGCGGTTTCGCCCATACTGTATGGATGATGCATCGCCGACAATTTTTTATTAATAAAACGCCAGCCGATGGTAGTATCAAAGATTTCAGCACTGCGTCCAAAAGCCGTATCGCTCTTGCCCATTACAAAGGGAGCACGCGTCATACTTTCTACTCCTGCCACAATGATGAGCTCACCATCGCCACACATAATCGCGCGAGAGGCATCCATCACCGCTTGCAATCCGGAAGCACATAAACGATTCACTGTATTTCCACCAACAGTAATCGGCAAGCCCGCTAATAAGGCAGCCATTCGTGCTACATCGCGATTGTCTTCTCCCGCCTGATTCGCACAGCCGGCAATCACATCCTCAATGGCTTCTACATCAATATTTTCGTTACGCTGTAACAAGGCTTTAATCGCCAAGGCCAATAAATCGTCTGGTCTTACCGAGCTCAGTGAACCGCCATATTTACCAATAGGTGTACGAACGGCGTCTATGATATATGCTTTTGACATCTGTTTTATTTTACGACAAAGATAAGGTGCTAATCCGCATGAGTTGTGTGTGGATTCGAAGGCCTAGATCCTAAAACATTCAATAATTTTTCTTTGCGATTGAGCGCCATCAGCATCATAACCGGAACAATAATTAAGGTAATCACCGTAGCAAATCCTAACCCGAATATCATAGTCCACGAAAGCGGTCCCCAGAAAGCTACACTATCTCCTCCGAAGAAAATATGCGGATTGCCTGTTTGAAACAACAACGAAAAATCAACATTTAATCCAACAGCCAAGGGAACCAATCCAAGCATCGTGGCCGTAGCTGTTAATATCACAGGCGTCATACGCGTACGACCCGCTTCTATCAGAGCTTCGCGAGGTGGCATCCCTTCGGCCAATTTGATGTCGGCAAACTCAATTAATAAAATTCCATTCCTTACCACAATACCGGCAAGGGCTACAATACCGATACCCGTCATCACAATCACAAAATCCATATTAAAGATACCAATGCCTAAAAACACACCAATAATACTTAAAATAATTTCGCTCATGATAATCACCGTTCGACTGAATGAATTGAATTGGGTAATCAAAATCAAAAAGATCAATACCATAGAAATCAACATGGCAGTACCCAAAAACCCTGCGGTTTCTTTTTGTTCTTCTTGCTCACCCCCCATACGGATATTGACACCAGCTGGTGAATGAAACTGATCGACAGCTGCTTGCACCAAGGCCACAACTTCATTAGGGTTAAAGCCATTGAGGACATTCGAAGAGAGTGTAATAATTCGCTTTTCGTCTTTGCGTTTAATGCCGCCATACGTATTGCCATATTGCAAATCCACAAAACTTCCAACAGGTACCTGACGAACAGCGCCGCCCATACCCATATCACGATAAGTCATGTTGATATTTCGAATAATATCGATATTATTTCTTTGTTCCTGATTGAGACGAAGCGTAATTGGGTAATCATCGTTAGCATCTTTGAACCTCGAAATTTCCGATCCAAACATCGCTGTCCGTAAATCACCCGCTATCATTCCAGTACTGATTCCTTCCGTATTCATGCGGGCACGGGTGAGGTCAAAAATAATTTCGGGTTTGTTTGCCTGAAAATCACTTTTTAGTTCTTCGACGCCAGCAATTTGTTTATTGTCAAGAAACTTTTTCAAACGCTTAGAGGTAACAATCAAGGAGTCTAGTTTTTCGCCGGTAATTTCTATTAGAATGGGCTTGGCTGTTGGTGGGCCATTACTTTCTTTATCAACCGTTATGCGGGCACTAGGTATATCCTTAATATCTTGTCTCAGCTTATCTAATAATACCTGTGTGCTTTTTCCGTGACGGTCAGCAAACTTCACAAACGATACTGTTATTTTACCACGGTTCGGATAATCGCCAATCTCACCACTATTCTGATCTGTAGCCCCCACCTTCACATTAGAGATTACCGAATTTACCAAGGGATTTCCTTTTCCATGATCGGGATCCATGTCGAGGGTACGATATACTTTTTCCTCTACTTGCTTCAGCACCTGATTGGTTTTATCCTGATCAGTTCCTTCGGGCATGGTTAGATATACATAAGCGAAATTCGGTTCGGCCGATGGAAAGAATAACACCTTCGGACTACGCACCATGATTAATCCTATCGATACAATTAACAGCAAAATTACCGAGCTAAACGAAATGCCTCTATGGTCTAGCGCCCAAGTTAACACCTTGAGATACGCACCTTGAATATTTGGCCAGACCCTAGTTTGAAAAACATAGATCCATTTCACCAACACAAACTTATTGAGCAAGTAAAGCAAAAACAATACATACAAAAGATTTCCCGTTCCGTGCGAAGAGGCAATATGAAATAAAGTCCCTGCAGCCAGCATGATGATCATCACAATTGTGTTGCGACCATTCCAGCGAATTTTAGTTTTGCCATCATACTCTTGATCCTTCATAAAGTCGACCGCAAAAACCGGATTGATGATATAAGCTACTAACAAAGAAGCTACTAAGGTTATAATTAAGGTAATCGGTAAGTAAAACATAAAGCTACCGATAACGCCTTTCCAGAATGCCAAAGGCACAAAAGGCAATAAAGTGGTAATCGTTCCGGTAAGCACAGGTAAAAACACCTCGCCCGTTGCTTTTTTTACAGCCTCTTTGATCGGAATTTTTTCTTCATGAAAAATACGATGAGCGTTTTCAATCACCACAATGGCATCATCGACAACAATCCCCAAGGCCAGCAAGAAAGAGAATAATACAATCATATTGAGTGTAAATCCAATGCCAGGTAATACCATAAAGGCAATAGCGCAGGATAATGGCACCGACATCGCCACAAAAATGGCATTGGTCGTTCCCATAAAAAACATCAAGATAAAGGTCACCAAAATAAATCCTATGATGATGGTATTGATAAGATCGTGTAAGGTGGTTCGGGTGGCATCGCTCTGGTCGCCGGTAACAATGACGTTGAGTTCTTTGGGGAGTTCCGACTTCTTCATCTCTTTGATGATATCATCAATTTTATCAGAAGCTTCGATTAAATTTTTTCCGCTGGCCTTAATCACATTCAAGGTGATTACATTTTTTTTGTTGAGGCGGGCAAAGCTCTCCTGTTCTTTATAAGTATCTTTTACTTCAGCAATATCTTTGAGATACACCGGAGCACCGTAAGGATTTTTGACAATGATATTCGCAATCTCATCAGAAGACTTAAACACTTTTTTTAAGCTAATGATTCGTTGCTCACCATCTACTTTTACTAATCCCGGGGTGGCTTCCACATTTTCATAGGCTACTGCACTTTGGATATCGCGAAACGATAACTGTGCCGACTGCATCTTAAACAAATCTAGATTGATTTGGATCTCTCGATCTAAACCCCCTACTTTGTCTACGCGCTTGATTTCTTTGAGTCCTTCGATTTTATCTTTAATCCGATCGGCATATTTCTCTAAACGAGCCTCATCGTAATTACCGTAAATATTGACAAATCGAATTGGAAACTCAGAGACGTCAATATCCTTGACTTCCGGATCGTTAGGTAAATTTTTGGGCAAGCCATTTTGGTCAGACTTTGCTTTATCTACCGCATCTTTTACATCTTGCTTTGCCTTATCGATTTTTACATCGGTATTGAATTCTGCAATCACTACCGAGAAATCCTGAAACGAATTGCTGGTGACTTTTTTGATACCGCTAATATTTTTGAGTTGCTTTTCGATAGGCTTAGACACCAGGTTCTCCATATTCTCAGGCGATGTTCCTGGGTATATGGTTTGAACAATGATTTGCGGAAATTTCACCTCCGGAAATTGCTCTTTCGGTAAATGATTATAACTCACCAAGCCAATCAAAGTAATGATTACAGTAAGGATATAAATACTGGTCCGGTTATTTATGGGCCAGATTGATGGATTCAACTTCATAATGTTTTTGTGTTGTAAGGCACAGATAGGGTATGTGCTTGGGTATACAAAAAAGAGAGGGTTTGCTGATTCGTCTTAGTGGGGTACAACTTAATTTCCAATCTCCAGAAAATCTCCTTCATTTAATTCTTCATAGCCACCCGAAATCACTTTTTGTCCTGGCGCTATACCCGAAATAATTTCTACTTTATTGTTATAAATATTGCCCAAACGAACCGGAATGAGGCGGGCACGATTGTCGTTGTCAGCGACATAGACAAATTCGCCATTGTCTGTTTTTTGAATCAAACTTACCGGTAAAACAAAAGCATGGGCATTATTATACGTTGCAATTTTTACCTGCACAGCCATATTCGGTTGATACTTTTGATGCGATGGCAAAGGAATATACACGGCAAAAGTTCTAGACATAGGATTGATCACCTTTTCCGCATAAGTAACACGGGTATTCAAGGAATCTTTTATATCTGCAAAAAGCAATCGGGCTATACTGCCCGTCTTTACCCATGGCGCGTAGTTTTCCGGGATGTCCGCTTTTACCCTAAGCTTGCCCGTATTAATAATTCTAATGATGGGTGGATTTACCGGCGAAGCATAAGATTGTCCTACGCTCGCATTTACCGCATCCACAATCCCATCGATAGGTGATACTACCGTAAACGAATTTTTATTACTCAATGTCGTTTGTTTTTGTTTGAGTAAGGCCTCGTAATTATTTTTTGCCGAGAGCAATTGGATCTCTGTCCCAATCTCTTGATCCCACAAACGCTTTTGTTTATCGTATAAGGTTTTGGCAAACGCAATCTGTTGATCGAGTTGATCTATCCCTCGATCTACTGTTTCTGAACGCAATGTGGCTACTACTTGTCCTTTAGTAACATGTTGCCCTTGCTTCACCAATATCGAATTGATAATACCTGGCACTTCCGGAATTGCTGTCACCACCTCATCCAAATCTACTTTGCCCTGCACATCAATGTAATTGCTAAAGGATTCCGGATTCATTTCGGTAATCACTACCGGTATTTTGCGTGCACTGTCGGTGCTTGGACTCTTTAATTCTAAGGCCGCAATCTTAGCCTGAATTTCTTTTTCTTTGGCTTTCAGGTCAGCGAGTTCTGTTTTGTCGTTTTTGTTTTCTTTGCTACCGCATGATAAGGCGAATAAGGCAATACCAGACAAAGCAAGCAGTTTACTCTTGTAGTTCATATATTTTAGATTAGCGTTATGATAGATATTATTTCAGTTGACCGAGTGATTTCTGTAAATCGATTTTGGCGAGTATCGCTTCGTATAACGAATTGAAGTAATTGGTTTGCGCGTCTTTTAGCGCTGTTTCGGCTTGTATAATTTCTATATTGGTACCCACGCCCTCTTTATATTTTTTTTGTGCTACCTCATATACTTTTTGTGCAAGGTCTATATTTTTTTGTTGACTCTCTAAGGCCATCAAACTATTTTTTACTTGCGTACGGGCATTGCTGCTTTCGAGATCGACAGCATGTTTGAAGGCTTCAATATCATTGTCGTTTTTCAACATGCTAATACGAGCCTGATTCATTTTTGCCTTCCGTGTATTACCATCGTAAAGCGGCACAGAAGCGCTCAATCCAAAGGCAGCGGTAGGGAAATACGAATAAGAAAATAAGTCGCTGAACGACTGGGTTTGTGTGGCATAACTACCCGACAACACAGCGGCTATGGTAGGCAGATAGCCTTTTTGGTAACGTTCATAATCGAATCCGTTTAGCTTACGTGCTGTTTGCAATACACCGAATTCTGTGCGCTTCGAATAATCGACCACAGCATCGATATCCAAGCCACTACGTACCTCTTCTAGGGTAAGATTATCTTGTAACTGAAGGCTATTCGCTATTGGCATGCCCATCTGAAACTTCAGCAACTGATAGCTGATCTCAATGAGGTTTTCAATTTTTTGTTTTTCGATTTGTAAATTATTCCGTTGTACGGTTAATCGATCGGCATCTATTTTTTCAGCAAACCCTTCGTCGAATAGTTTACGGGTTGTATTTTCAATATTAGTGATCAACTTAATATTTTCATCCAACAAGACTATTCGCTTATTCGCAATGATGCAATTATAATAAGCGCGTGATACATTCACCTTTACTTCCTCTTCGGTACGCTTGGTATTGAGTATCGATAATTCTTCGAGACTCTGACGGGCTTTGAGGGCTACAAAAACACCGGCATCAAACAAGAGTTGCGAAGCTTGTACGCCAGCCGATACATTCCAGGGTAATCCAAATTTAAACTCGGTGTATTTGCTTTTCGGTTGGGCAAGATACGCCTGATAGGCAGGTGTATCAATTTTAAAAAAAGATAAACTCGAGCCAAAGTTAAAGGCATCCGCAGCAGCTCTTTGCTTAGGCGTTACCAGCAAATACTGAAATTGTCCGTTAGCCTTAATTTGCGGACGAGCGATACCAATAATTTCATTATTCTTTTCAACCTGTAACTGCTCATCCAATAAAGCTGATTTTACGCTGCTTTGATTTTTCATCGCATAGGCAATACAATCATTGAGCGACCAAGTTTGTGCCTGCAGCGTTGAGCTAATTGTCAGCAATAAAGCAACAAGACTATATTTAACTTTCATACAATTTATTTATTCAGTTTATTGAGATAAGCAGAAATGAGTTTATGTCCTTTGAGTGTAGCAATGCCATACATGTAATGCGAAAAGATTTGTGTACTTACTTTCACAGCACTATATTTTTCTTGCGGAAACAAATCGTTTTGAAAAACAAGCATCGCCGATTCCATCCGAAATCGAGAAATAATGTCCACATCCAAATCATCACGATACAAACCTTGTTCGATACCTTCTTGTAGGTTCTTAGAAATGCACTCGTATAAGTAGCTTTCTTTATGTGCCTGTAAGTATTGATAAGCTTCTGGATAATAGCGTTGCAAATCGTGATAGCAAACCAAGTTGAGTCCGCGTACCATTTGCTCCATGATGATCAAAATTTTAATAATCTCATCGACCGCATTCTTGGATGCTTTGAACGCCTCATCCGTTAGCTGTTGATTTTCGTTCAACATGAGTTTTACGGTTGCGAGAACCAACTCATCTTTATCTGTAAAATGTTCGTAGAGCGTTTTTTTAGAGATGCCTAAACTACGGGCCACATCATCCATGGTCACGCTTTTAAACCCTAAGCGTCTAAATAGATTGAACGCGCCTACAGTAATATCGTGCTTTGGATTTTTCACGGAGCAAAACTATATAAACTTTTGATTCGCTAAAAGTTTTTTTATTTTTTATCTCTCTATACCCTATCAAGCCAGCGCTAATCTGCTTGTCGGTACTGCATTTCTCCCTTACATTTGAGCCATGAGTTTTTTTTTCGCATCTATAGCTATCGACCAGGTTGGTATTGAAACCCGTGTGGCTCGTTTTCAGTGTCGCTCCTTGAAAAAAGAAAGCAAGCTGAGTGCCCTCAAACTGGCCCTTAGTATGATAGACCTTACCACCTTAGAAGGTAAAGACACTTCGGGTAAAGTGAGTCAGATGTGTTACAAAGCACAACATCTCGCCAACCATCTGCCCGACTTGCCTACCGTAGCTGCGGTATGTGTATACCCCAATCATGTAAAGACAGCGCGTAAGTGTTTAGGAAACTCATCCATACGCATCGCCTCTGTGGCAACAGCCTTTCCGAGTGGAAATAGTTCCCTCCGCATCAAACTTGCCGATACCAAATTAGCAGTAGATTCGGGTGCCGACGAAATCGATATGGTTATTAGTCGCGGTGCTTTTCTCGAAGGAAATTATCAATATGTATCAGATGAAATTTCGGCTGTGAAAGAGGCTTGTGGACAGGCTCGGCTAAAAGTTATTCTCGAGACTGGCGAATTATCGACGCTCGATAATGTACGCAAAGCCAGTGAAATAGCGATTTTAGCAGGGGCCGACTTTATCAAAACCTCTACCGGAAAAATTCAACCCGCCGCCACCATGCCGGTTACCTTGGTGATGTTGCAAACCATACGCGATTATTACGAAGCCACCGGCATCATGATTGGCATGAAACCTGCCGGCGGTATTTCTACTGCAAAATCGGCCTTGCAATATCTAGTTATGTTACACGAAACGCTTGGTCCTGAATGGATGAATAACCATTGGTTCCGTTTCGGCGCTAGCAGTCTGGCCAACGACATATTGCTGCAGCTCGATAAAGAAAGTAAAGGCATGTACAGCAGTTCAGATTATATTAGCAAAGATTAATTCGGCAACCTTCTCCTCATAACAACATGAAAAAAACGTCTACCCAAAAGTCATCTGCGGCTGTAAAAAAATCAAAACGTACTGTTGCCGAGTCAATCCCCGATTTCTCTTGGCAATACGCCCCATCTCCTGAGAGTACCGATCATATTTCGATTCAACCGAAATACGATTTATTTATCCATGGAAAATTTACAGCGCCCAAAAGCAAAACCTATTTTGACACCCTGAATCCGGCTACGGAAGAAAAATTAAGTCGTGTGGCCCATGCGGGAAGCGCCGATGTAGATGCTGCTGTTAAAAGTGCACGCAAGGCTTACGAGACTGTTTGGAGTAAAATGCCTGCCTCAGAAAGAGCGAAGTATATGTATCGAATTGCCCGCTTGATGCAAGAGCGTTCGCGTGAGCTGGCTGTTATCGAAACCCTCGATGGGGGTAAGCCCATCCGCGAAAGTCGCGATATTGATATCCCGCTCGCCTGCAATCACTTTTTTTATTACGCAGGATGGGCCGATAAATTAACGTATGCCTTTCCGGGTAAAAAACCTAAGTCGCTGGGTGTGGCGGCTCAAATTATTCCTTGGAATTTTCCTTTATTGATGGCGGCCTGGAAATTAGCCCCGGCATTGGCTTGTGGTAATACCGTGGTTTTAAAACCTGCCGAATCTACACCTCTCACGGCCTTAAAGCTGGCCGAAATCATACAAGAAAGTGGATTGCCCGCAGGCGTCGTAAACATTATCACAGGAGATGGCGATACCGGTGCCGCACTGGTAAACCATAAAGATATTAATAAAGTTGCCTTTACCGGCAGCACACCTGTAGGAAAACGCATTCAACATTCGATGGCCGGAACCCCTAAAAAAGCGACCCTCGAATTAGGGGGAAAGGCCGCACATATCATTTTTGATGATGCCCCGATAGATGAGGCTGTAGAAGGTATTGTGAATGGCATCTTCTTTAATCAAGGTCATGTTTGTTGCGCCGGATCACGCTTGTTTGTCCAAGAAAATATTGCCGACACGGTAATCCGAAAACTCAAACAACGAATGAAGTTGCTGATAGTCGGCAATCCACTCGATAAGAATACAGATATTGGCGCTATTAATAGTCGTGAGCAATTCGAAAAAATTCAATACTATCTCGAACTCGGTCAGCAAGAAGGCGCCGAAATTTTTCAACCCGACCGCGCTGTACCGAAACAAGGATTTTTTTGTAAACCTACCCTTTTCTTGCATGCCTCGCAAAGTCACCGCATTGTGCAAGAAGAAATTTTTGGACCCGTACTCGCCGTTCAAACCTTCCGAACCATCGATGAGGTGATTGAAAAGGCTAATAATATTCCATACGGATTAAGTGCCGGCGTGTGGACCAACAAAGGCAGCAAAATTTTTAATCTCACTTCGCAATTACGCGCCGGGGTTGTGTGGGCCAATACTTATAATCAATTCGACCCCGCTTCGCCTTTTGGTGGATATAAAGAAAGTGGCTTTGGTCGTGAAGGCGGTATACACGGACTATCCGCCTATGTGCGTCTTGATTAATTTTATTTTAGAATCACTTTAATCCCCTGACAAGGATAAGGCTTTTGATCGGTACCTAATACTTTTATGTTTTCGTACGTAATCGTATCACCACGATAACCCCTCTCCTTAAATATCCTTTGCCATTTGGGGGTTAAGGTATTACCACTGCATTTATCTTGGGTATAGTCTGTAAAAATAATTGGCAACCCACTCGAATCTTGATACAAGCCTCGTTCGGCATAGGTGATATCAAAACTCTGCACAGGAACGATTTGCTGATTCGAGTCTTTAGCACATAAAGGCTTTGCACATAACTGATCATATTCAGCCTTTGATAAAAAAACAGTCATCGATTCTTTACAGGCCAGAAAGGCTGTATATGGATATTTTCGGGGCCCATTACCAGACTGAGCCAGAAAGGAACATAAACCTAAGCCCAACAAAAAAAACGCAGTGAGTTTTAAGAAGGCACGCATATCATTATGGTTTTAAGCAGACAGCAAGGTAAGACTTTCCTGAATAACGCGAATCTTTTCGAGGGCATCATTTCGTTTTTTCTCCTCCCCGGCAATTACCTCTGGTTTGGCATTTGCCACAAACTTCTCATTGTTCAACTTCTTATTTACGCTCTCTAAAAAGCCTTGTAAGTATGTAAGCTCTTTTTGCAATTCTTCGATTTGCTTACTATGGTCGATCTCACGAGCCGAAGTAAGATAACAAGATAAGTTGCCAACCACAAAAGAAACAGAATCAGGTACCGAGCCTGTTATATATACAATCGCCTCGGCAAAACACTGCTTCTGTAATATACCTTCTATCGCTTCTAAATTTTGTTTGTGGGCCTCAGGCAAGTATAAGGTAATGCTATCTTTAGGTTTTAAGTTTTGCTTTACCCGCACATCGCGTATGGCCGTAATGATGCGCTTCAGCAATTCGCCTTGTGATAATATATCGGCATCAGGACTTGTTGCTTTCGAAAATTGGGTAATTACCAAATCATCACCTTCGGCTCTCTCGCGAATTTGATGATAGATTTCTTCGGTAATAAAAGGCATAAACGGATGCAATAACTTCATCAACTCTTCGAAATACATATTCGCCTTTTCAATCTGATTCGCTTGTATAGGTTGATCTTGTGCCGTTTTAATCCATTCTAAATACCACGAACAATAGTCGTCCCAAATTAACGAATACACCTTCTTTAAGGCTTCGCTCAATTTAAACTCCCGAATGTCCTGATCAACTTCGGCTCTTACTTCGGCCAAGCGTTGGGCAAACCAAACACTGGCAAAGGCTTCACTGCCCGGAGCCTCTGTACTCCTCTCTTTTTCGTTTAAGATTTGTAATAACTTCAAGGCATTCCAAATCTTATTGCCGAATATCTTGCCTTGTTCGCATCCACTTTCATCAAACAATAAATCGTTACCGGCTGGCGAGGCAATCAATACACCAAAGCGAACCGCATCGGCACCAAAGTCGTCAATCATTTTTAATAAGTCGGGCGAATTTCCTAACGACTTGCTCATCTTACGACCTTGCTTATCGCGCACGATACCTGTAAAGTACACTTGCTGAAACGGAATCTGCTTACGATACTCTAATCCCGCCATAATCATACGAGCCACCCAAAAAAAGATAATTTCGGGGGCGGTTACCAAAGTGGCTGTAGGATAATAATAGTCGAGCTCGCGATTCTTTTCTTTTTGCTGGTTCCAGCCAAAGACTTCCAGTGGCCATAACCACGAGGAGAACCAAGTATCGAGTACATCTTCATCTTGACGTAAGGTTGTCGGCACTTCTTTATCCGGAAAATGTTGCTGGTAAATCTCTATCGCTTCGGCCTCTGTGGCAGCAATCACAAACTGTCCTTGCTCATCGTACCAGGCCGGAATTCGATGTCCCCAACGCAGCTGTCGACTAATGCACCAATCCTTGATATTCTCCATCCAGTGCCGATAGGTATTTTTAAATTTCGGCGGATAAAATTTGATCTCATCCTTCATTACCACCTCAAGGGCCGGCTTAGCCATACTCTCCATCTTACACCACCACTGCATACTCAAACGAGGTTCGATAACAACATCGGTACGTTCACTAAATCCAACCTGATTGGTATAGGCCTCTATCTTTACAATATGTCCTTTGGCTTGTAAGTCTTGTACAATCTGCTTACGCACCTCAAATCGATCTAAGCTTACATAGAGTTGAGCCGCCTCGCTCATCGTACCATCTTCGTTGAGGGTATCGATAACGGGTAATGAGTGTTTTAATCCTAAATTATAATCATTGATATCATGCGCCGGGGTTACCTTCAGACAGCCGGTTCCAAATTCTATGTCAATATACTCGTCGGCAATAATCGGAATACGGCGATTGATTAAAGGCACCAAGCAATAACGCCCCACCAAATGTTTATAACGCTCGTCATTGGGATGCACACAAACAGCTGCATCGCCTAAAATAGTTTCGGGGCGCACAGTGGCAATGGTGATCGACTCGGCACTGTCATCCTCCATAAAGTAACGAACATATACCAACTCGCTGTTTACTTCTTTGTGATTTACCTCTTCATCACTGAGGGCCGTCTTGGCTTTCGGATCCCAGTTAATCATCTTCACGCCGCGGTAAATATGTCCCTTCTTATACAAATCAATAAATACATCAATCACGGCCCGGTAGTAATCGGCATCCATGGTAAAGGCCGTCCGGTTCCAGTCGAGTGCACAACCTAATTTTTTGAGTTGCTGCAAAATAATGCCCCCATATTTCTCTTTCCACTCCCAAGCGTACGACAAAAACTCATCTCGACTCAGCGTGTTTTTATCAATTCCTTTTTCGCGTAACATGGCTACCACCTTAGCTTCGGTGGCAATCGAGGCGTGGTCGGTACCCGGCACCCAGCAAGTATTATACCCATTCAATTTGGCATATCGAATCAATACATCTTGTACAGAATTATTGAGGGCATGCCCCATGTGCAATACCCCCGTTACATTGGGTGGCGGTATCACAATCGTATAGGCTGGCTTCTCGTTGGGTGTAGAATGAAAGTACCCTTTCTCAACCCAATAGTTATACCATTTGTTTTCTGCTTCTTGCGGATTAAAATTCTTTGCTAATGCCATAGGTCGACAAAGATAAAAGGATGATGGTATATCGCCTACTTTTCTCTCACGGGCTTCTGTCGAAATTCGAACGAGGGTTTACCTGCACAGATATGACTTGATATTGGGCGCAAACTTCCCGTATCCTAATGAATAGTCTACCCGCTACTTCGGGCTTCGGTGCTACGCACTGCCCCTGCGTATCGGGCGCAGCTATGAAATTTGCAGCCAATACGTTCGTTTTTGGGGGAGGCACAACACCCAACGCAAACCCAAAACAGATCCATGGTTACATAAAAAAATGTCCGGCAACATTCCGGACATTTTACCTTTCTATTGAAATCGTTTAGTTTTTCTTAGCATTCTTTGCCTCTATACTCAAGGTAGCATGAGGCACTGCACGTAAACGGGCTTTATCAATCAACTTACCCGTATCGCGACAAATACCATAGGTTTTATTTTCGATACGCACCAAGGCTTGCTCGAGGTGATTAATGAAAGTAATCTGACGGCTAGCCAATTGGTTAAATTGCTCGCGCTCCATAGAGGCGCCGCCGTCTTCGATATTTTGATATTTGTTTTCAGTATCTTCTGTTCCGCCTTCATCCTTGCGCATAATTACACCTTGGAGATATTGTAATTCAGCTTTGGCAGTTTCTAATTTGCGTTGAATAATTTCTCTAAATTCTTGCAAGTCGTCGTCGCTATAGCGATAGCTAGGTCCTTCGTTCGTTGGATTCATATCTAATATTGATCGTGTTAATTCGGGTTCGAATTTCTTCACCGAATTTTCGTCGTTGTTTTTGCGTTTTAGTTCAGAAGTTTTCCGATGGGCAATCACTTTATTAGAGTCGTTGCGCAACGTTGGACTGCTGAAGGTACTGGTTTTATATACGTCTGATTTTTTGGGGAGAGAGTTCAAAGTACTAGTAATGACTGTCTTTACTGGTGTCTTCTTCCCAGATGTTTTGTTAGGAGATTTTACAGGGGCTTTTGGTGCTACCTCTTTCGGGACAGCTTTCGCGGGTGCCGGTTTAACGGCTACTTTAGCGACAGGTTTTGCGGGGGCGGCTTTCGCAGGGGCCTTTTCAGGAGCTGATTTCGCAGGCACTGGTTTAGCTACTACTTTTTTTGTCGGGGTTTTTGCCGGGGTTTTTGCCGGGGCTGCTTTTACAGGCGCCTTGGCTGGCGCTAGTTTAGCCACTGCTTTTTTTGCAGGGGCCTTTGCCGGGGCTATTTTCGCAGGCACTTTGGCGGGCGCTGGTTTTGCCACTACTTTTTTCGCAGGAGCCTTTGCCGGAGCTGCTTTTACAGGCACTTTGGCGGGAGCAGGTTTAGCCACTACTTTTTTCGCAGGGACCTTTGCCGAGGCTACTTTCGCAGGCGCTTTGGCGGGCGCTGGTTTAGCCGCTACTTTTTTCGCAGGAGCCTTTGCCGGGGCTGATTTCGCAGGCGCCTTGGCGGGCGCTGGTTTTGTCGCTACTTTTTTCGCAGGAGCCTTTGCCGGGGCTGATTTCACAGGCGCTTTGGCGGCTACGGTTTTAGTCGCTGCTTTGGCAGGTGTTGATTTTGCCGGCGTTTTGGTAGGAGTTGTTTTCTTAGAGGCCATGGCCTTTTTCAATTTTGGTAATCAATACGGTTATTGGGTGCTCATTCACATCAATATCAAGCCCAGCTTTAATTTCAGCAGAAAACGAGAGTTTGTCCGCTAAAATTTCCGTGCAAATATAGGAATTAAAATTATTTAGCGCATTCATTAACATATCGCCCGTATTTACCTCAAGCAATAAACGATCGGTGAGTTCGAACCCATTGTCTTTTCTCATTTTCTGAATCTTGTTCACAAATTCGCGGGCATGGCCCTCCTCAATAAGTGCATTGTTCAATTCAATATCTAAGGCAACTGTCAAGGCTCCTTTATTCGCTACCAACAAACCGGGAATATCATCCGAACTAATTTCTACATCACTTAAAGCTATCTCTATCTCTTGGTTGTTAATCATCCGACGAATTTGACCTTGCTGCTCCAAGACCATGATATCGGCTGCCGTAAAGGAGGCAATATCGGCAGCAACCAACTTCATCAGGGCACCGAGTCTGGCTCCCAAGACTTTGAAGTTTGCTTTAATTTTTTTGCTGATAACCTGATTGTCGCCAGCAATAAAACTGATTTCTTTAATGTTTACCTCACTGCGGATGAGTTCGGCTACCCCTTCTATTTTTGCTTGTAATGACGGATCCACTAAAGGTATGATTGCTTTTTGCAAAGGTTGACGAACCTTAATATTGGCTTTCTTACGAAGAGACAAGAGCAATGAGCAAGTGTCTTGCGCCAATTGCATTCTCTCTTCAAGAGCGGTATCAATCACCGAAGCTTCTGCCTGTGGGTAATCGCAATGATGCACAGAGGATTGCGTTTCGAGCCCACTGACCTGATTGAGTTGTCCGTAAAGCCAATCGCTAAAAAACGGCGATACAGGCGCCATCAATTTACACAAGGTAATGAGGCATTCGTATAAGGTTTGATAGGCTGAGATTTTATCTTGTTCGTACTCACCTTTCCAGAAGCGACGACGACATAAACGCACGTACCAGTTACTGAGGTGTTCATCAACAAAATTATCAATCAACCTTCCGGCCTTGGTGGGCTCGTAATCGTCCATGAACGACTGCACATTCCCGATTAGCGAATGCAAACTTGATAAGATCCAGCGATCCATTTCGGGACGCTCGTTCACCGGAATGCGTTCTTCTTGATAACAAAATCCGTCTACATTGGCATACAGTGCAAAAAAACTATAGGTATTGTATAAGGTATTAAACACCTGACGCTGGGTTTCCTCTACCCCCCTTCAAGTCAAATTTCAAACTGTCCCAAGGAGAAGCATTGGTTATTAAATACCAGCGGGTAGCATCCGCTCCATAAGTGCCAATGGTTTCGAATGGATCTACCACATTGCCCAATCGCTTACTCATTTTATTCCCGTTTTTATCGAGTAC
>JBEISB010000253.1:0-2211 GCA_040375635.1 Chitinophagaceae bacterium
CTCATACCCTATCACCACAACCCGCGGCGGTATGATGATTCGATTCTTATTTGGACAATAATTGAGTGATTCATTCTGCTGTCGAAATTCTATATTTGTGGCTTTATCCTTTAGCACATGAATATTGTAAAAGAGAAAATCCTTGTGATTGGCGCCTGCGGACAGATTGGCGTTGAATTGACTACCGAACTTCGAAAAAATTATGGCGCCGAAAATGTAGTGGCCAGCGATTTGAGAGATGAACATCCGCTACTCAAAGGAACAGGTCCTTATGTGAGTTGTGATGTAATGAATAAAGAAATGTTGCATGTGCTTATCATCCGACATAATATTACCCAGGTATATTTATTAGCAGCCATCCTATCCGCAACGGGCGAAAAAAATCCGGCGCTTGCATGGCATATCAATATGCAGAGTTTGTTGAATGTGCTAGAAATTGCCAAAGAAGAAAAGCTAACAAAAGTATATTGGCCAAGCTCAATCGCTGTTTTTGGTCCAAACTCACCGCGACAAATGACGCCACAACATACGATTATTGAGCCCACCACCATTTATGGTATCAGTAAGTTTGCCGGCGAACGTTGGTGCGAATATTATTTTAATCATTATGGTGTAGACGTGCGGAGCTTGCGCTATCCGGGTCTTATCAGTTACAAATCGGCCCCCGGCGGCGGAACCACCGACTATGCAATTGAGATCTATATCGAAGCGCTTCGTGATAAAGACTATCAATGCTTTTTACGAGAAGACACCTACTTGCCCATGATGTATATGCCGGATGCCATTCGAGCAACCATAGAGCTGATGGAAGCTCCCGCCGACAAAATTTCGATTCGCAGTTCGTACAACTTAAGTAGTATGAGTTTTTCGCCAAAAGAAATTGGAGCCTCTATCAGTAAACATATTCCGGACTTTGCCCTAACATACAAACCTGATTTCAGACAAAACATTGCGGATAGTTGGCCACAAAGTGTAGACGATACCATGGCTCAAAACGACTGGCATTGGAAACCCCAATACGACCTCGATACCATGACCGCCGACATGCTGCAAAATTTAGCGAAATAAGGATCGTATGATATTTGAAGGCATACCCGCCGATTGGCAAAAGCTTGCAAAAGCCCGTAAAAAAGATTATACCCAATACCTGAAACGCTGCGATCAACGTAAGGTCATTCGCGCCTTGCCCGAAATGCATGAAGAAGCCTTTTCGAAAATTGATTGCTTACAATGTGCCAATTGCTGTAAAAATCACTCCCCTCGATTTAAGATTCCAGATATCAAACGCATCGCTAAATATTTAGGAATGAAAGAAGGCGAGTTAATCCAAACCTATTTGCGCCTTGATGAAGACAACGACTATGTGTTGCAACATCAACCTTGTTCGTTTTTAGGAGAAAATAATGCTTGTAGTATCTATGAGGCCCGTCCTTCTGATTGCGCTCGTTACCCTTATACCGACGAAGATGTACTCGTAAAACGACAAGCCTTGACGGTTAAAAATACAGAGGTTTGTCCTGCCGTGTACTCCATACTCGAGAAATTAGTTAAGGCCGGGTAGACTGCAGTCTGAGGCGAATGGCGATGCGTAAGACATCATACAACATTATCCAGCTATCACGCCAAACCCTTATTTTAGATCCGGCTACAGCCTTCCATTGCACGGGCATTTCTTGTATCGAAAAACCTGCCCGATTCGCTCGTAACAATAACTCTACATCATGCGCCCAGCCCTTGGTTTCGAGGGCAACAAAACACAATTTCGCCTGCTCGGGATAGAGTTTATATCCGCATTGCGTATCGCGGTAAGGCAATCCGGTAATCTTACGAATCAAAAAATTAAATACATGTCCCGCTAATTTTCGATGGGCATAATCGGTCACCTCCGACTGCTGCAATTCTCTTGAACCGATTAGGATCTCGCGGGCATGAAATGTTTTGCGGACAGTCAACCATTGTATGAGTTGTTTGGGATGCGTGGCCATATCAGCATCGAGGGTCACAAAAAAGGGATACTTAACTTTCGAGACCCCTAACTGCAAAGCACTCCCCTTTCCGCCATTGGGCTGTGTCAGCAAACGAATATGCTTAGACCATTGTTGAAATATCGGATGCTCTTGTATCGCTGCTTCGGTGCCGTCGGTGCTGCCATCATTGACGATAATCCATTCAAAATCGCCCGTCCACGAAGAGGCAAACGCATCGAGAGCC
>JBEISB010000034.1:0-14993 GCA_040375635.1 Chitinophagaceae bacterium
CCGCAAACGTATGCCTGTGCGTTCTCTGCGTTACCCTTTGCGCCCTTTGCGTGTTGTATGTATACTTTCACCCGTTCAGGATTCCTTATTCGAATTATTATTCACGCAAAGATCGCCGAGGTATTCACGCAAAGATCACCAAGGTATTCCTGTGCGTTCTCTGCGATACCCTCTGCACCCTTTGCGTGTTGTTTGTACACTTTCACCCGTTCAGGATTCCTTATTAGAATTATTATTCACGCAGAGAACGCCAAGATATTCACGCAAAGATATCCACGCAAAGAACGCCGAGGTATTCACGGAAAGATCACCAAGGTATGCCTCTGCGTTCTCTGCGATACCCTCTGCGCCCTTTGCGTGTTGTTTGTACACTTTCACCCGTTCAGGATTCCTTATTCGAATTATTATTCACGCAAAGAACGCCGAGGTATTCACGCAAAGATTGCAAAGTTATGCCTGTGCGTTCTCTGTGTTACCACCTGCTTAGGTTTACGATAGCATAGTAACTGCGCCCGATACGCAGGGGAAGTGCGCAGCACCACAGCCCGTAGTAGCGGGACCCAGCGGACTGAGTAATCGTAAGGGTTTACGCCTAAAAGAAAATAGAGAGAGTAATTACTTAGCGACTATAATTTGGCGATTCTTTGGTAATCACAACATCGTGGGCATGACTCTCGCGCATACCGGCATTGGTAATACGAACAAACTGCGCTTTTTGCAAGGCTTGTATGTCTTTGGCGCCGCAGTAACCCATACCGGCCCGTAAGCCACCGATAAACTGATGCACCACTTCGTTGAGGGTTCCTTTATACGGAACGCGACCCACAATCCCTTCGGGAACTAATTTTTTAATATCATCTTCTACATCCTGAAAATAGCGGTCTTTGCTGCCCTCTTGCATAGCTTCGATACTGCCCATGCCACGGTAAGATTTAAACTTACGTCCTTCAAAAATGATGGTTTCGCCCGGACTTTCTTCGACGCCTGCAAATACCGAACCGGCCATTGCCGAGCTAGCACCAGCCACCAAGGCCTTTACCAAATCGCCCGTATAACGTATACCTCCGTCGGCAATTACCGGCACGCCTGTCTTTTTAAGGGCTTCGCTGGCATCCATAATGGCTGTTAATTGAGGCGCACCAGCTCCGGTTACAATGCGTGTGGTACAGATAGAACCCGGTCCTACCCCTACTTTTACGGCATCGGCACCCGCGGCTACCAAGGCTTTAGCTCCACTGGCTGTGGCCACATTACCGGCAATAACCTGCAATTGTTTATAGGCCTTCTTTACTTTTTTCACCGTATCGATAACGCCTTTCGAATGACCGTGCGCACTATCGAGGGTAATTACATCAACCCCGCTATGCACGAGGGCTTCTACGCGATGTAAGATATCGGCAGTAATACCCACAGCGGCACCTACCATTAAGCGGCCCATACTGTCTTTGCTGGCATTAGGGTGACTCTTATACTGCAGGATATCGCGATACGTGATGAGTCCTATGAGTTTTTTATTTTTATCTACAATCGGCAACTTCTCGATCTTATACTGTTGCAGAATTTTTTCGGCCTTCATCAAATCGGTACCGAGCTGAGCGGTAATCAACGATTCGCTGGTCATCACTTCACTCACCTTTTGCTTCATGTTTTTCTGAAAACGCAAATCGCGGTTGGTGAGTATGCCCAGCAGTTTTTTATTTTTATCGACAATCGGAATGCCCCCAATGCGGTTTTCGCGCATTACCGTTAGGGCATCTCCAATGGTTGCTTCCGGATGCAAAGTAAGTGGGTCAACAATCAATCCACTTTCGCTACGCTTCACCTTTCGCACCTGCTCGGCTTGCTTTTCGATACTCATGTTTTTGTGCAGAATTCCGATGCCCCCTTCGCGCGCCAATGCCACCGCCAACTGCGCCTCTGTTACGGTATCCATAGCGGCCGAAATGAGCGGTAAATTAATGCGAAGGTCGCGGGTAAGCTGGGTTTGAATATTCACCTCACGAGGCAGAACCTCAGAGTATGCGGGCACTAACAAAACGTCGTCGAACGTAAGCCCTTCTTTCAGAATCTTAGAGTTTATAGCCATGTGCAAAAGTAAACTTATTTCGGAAAAATCAAAAAGTAGACTGCAAGCCCAGCACAAGACTTGATTTTTGGGCGTGCCCCTATGCCAGTCCTAATCATTTCGTTATACTACAACGAGTTTAGTAGGCCTGTCATAGGGTCGGGCTATCCCCTTGCAGGAGCTGCGGCTCTATCCCTCACGCGGCATCCGTTTATATAATTAGCTTATGGGCAAAAAATTACTGGGCTACCCAGATCTCCGGATTCACTTTATACGGTGAACCATTGGCACCCACTTTCCAAATTTCGAAATGCATTAGGGTATTGCCATCATCATCGGTAGACACTGTGCCAATCGCTTGCTTCATACTAACATGCGAGCCCTTGGTTACCGTAACCTTACTCAATTTCGAATACACCGAATAAAACGCACCATGATTTACCAATACGGTTTGTCCCATACCCGGTATATTAATAATCGAGTTCACCTCACCCGAATAGATAGCCCTCGCGGTGGCTCCGATACTCGTTTTAATATCGACTCCATAGTTTTCAGTAACCACATTAAACAATGGATGTTTATTTTTTCCGAAATGTTCGGCAATAAAACCTTTCTCTACCGGCCATGGCAGTTTGCCTCGGTTAGCCTCGAAATTATTGGCCAGTTCGCGTTCGGCTGGCGTTAGCGAATATTTGTAATCGTCGCGTTCGAAGGTTTTTACGGTAGGGTTCTCGCGCAGTTCACGAGTTTCCGTTACAGTACTTGTGTTGGTCTTTACCGTCGGCGGGGGATTATTTGCTAATACAGGTCTTTCCGTTTCGGCCAGTGTTTTTACGTAGCGCGGATTGGTTCGGTAACCATCCACACCCGAACGGGCCTGCTCTCTTTCTTGCCGCTTACGATCTTCAGCTAGCTGTCGTTGGTTTTCTTCTTGCTTTTGTTTTTCGGCTAACAATTTCTTTTGTCGTTCTTCTTGATCTTGTTTCTCGAAACGTAATTGTTTTTCGCGCGCATCCTGACGTTGACGCTCAATCGCTAATTGCTTTTCTTTTTCAATACGCTGTGCGTCGGCCAGTTTTGCCGCATTGCGTTCGGCCTCTTGTTGCTTTTTCTTTTCTACCGCCAAGGCTTGCTCACGGGCCTCTCGCTCTTTCTTCTCTTGCAAGAGTTTGCGTTCTTGTTCTTCGCGTTTTTGTTTATCGGCCAAAGCCTGACGCTCTTTTTCTTCTTGTTGCTTGCGAGCTAACTCTAGTTTCTTAGCCTCCCCATCGCGTTTCGCTTTTTCGTCGGCCAACTTACGTAAACGAGCTTCTTCTAGGGAACGCTTGCGGGCTAGTTCAATTTCTCGACTAATCGCAACGGAAATAGCACGGTTTAACTCGTCGGCCGACTTCTTTTTGCGGGCCAATTCCATCATCAAATCTTTTTCCTTGCCTTTCAACGCAGAAACTACTTTGTTCTTTTCGGCGGTTTCGGCTTCTAGAATTTTGGTTTGGTTTTCCTGAGCCATCAAGATAAAATCTTTGCTCTGCTTTTGCTGGTTAAGTACGCTGAGCTTGTTTTGCAACTGCTTGCCGGCCGAAGTAATTTTAACCGCCTGATCGGCCCGATAGTTCCGATACTGCTTTACATAATTGTAACGTCGTATGGCATCATTAAACGAGCTCGACGAAAACAAAAACACAATCATATCCGAGGAGGTACGGTTCTTATACGTGTACCTAACCATTTCGGCATACTGCTTTTTTAAGGTATCAAGCTGGGTTTTAAGTTCCACCACATCATTATTAGCTACCTTGATGCGATCTTCGAGAATATCGATTTCGTTATTGATATTAGCAATGAGCGACTGTCGTGCACTGAGTTTTGCCTGTACTGCTTTCAATTCTGAGAGCGAGGCTTTTTTATCTTTTCGCAATTCGGCTAACTCGTCGCTCGTGCGTTTTATCTCTTCGAGAATCGATAATCGTTGCGTTTCTAATTGTTCTCTCGACTGGTTTTTATATTTCTGCTGCGCCAACAGAGGCATCGAAAAAAATATAGCCAACAAAATAGATATGGAGCAGAGATAACGCATACGTGAACCGGACAAAAGTAATCTGCTTTCGCTAAGAAATGGCCAATATATTGATAAAACCGCCTAACAACTTGCAGCTGATTTACAGGGTTTCTTTTAACCAGCGATAAAATTCTTTATGCCATACCAAGGCCGTTTGTGGCTTCAATACCCAGTGGTTTTCTTCGGGCATATACACAAAGCGACTTTTGATACCTTTTAATTGGGCAGCCTGATAGGCTTGCATACCTTGCTCAACCGGCACACGATAATCAATACCGCCCTGATAAATTAAGATAGGGGTATTCCACTTATCGATATAGTTACTCGGGCTATACTTTTCATAACTGCGTTGCGCTTCTTTATCGCCATTCCAATAATTACCACCAATATCCCAGTTGGCAAACCACAATTCTTCGGTGGTACCGTACCAGCTTTTTAAATCAAACAAACCATCGTGAGCGATGAGCGTTTTAAAACGGTTTTCGTGAATGCCTGCCAACATAAATACAGAGTATCCCCCATAGCTAGCCCCAACGGCAGCCCGACGCGCTTTATCGACATAAGGCTCTTCTGATAAATCATCAACAACAGCTAAATAATCGCGCATGGGTTCGTCGCCCCAATGTTTGCTGATATCTTCGTTCCATTTGGTTCCCCATCCCGGCATACCCGTGCGGTTGGGGGCAATGACAATATAACCCTGACTCGCCATCAACTGAAAGTTCCAACGGAAAGAATAGAACTGACTCAAGGCACTTTGTGGTCCACCCTGACAATACAAAAGCATAGGATATTTTTTGCTCGAGTCGAAATTGGGCGGATATATCACCCAAGAGAAAACTTTTTGTCCGTTATCGAGTTCGGTGTAGCGCTCCCTTACCGGGCACATAGTAAGATTCTGGTAAAAATCGTCGTTCACATGCGTGAGCTGCACCATAGATCCATTGCTTAGGTCGACACTATATAACTCAGAAGCATGGTTCATATCGCAACGCGATACAATCAATTGATTTCCTTTTTGAGTAGCAATACCATTGACATCAAATTGTCCTTTGGTAATTTGTTTTACCTGCCAAGGCATTTCATTATCATCGGACTTAACCAAAGTAAACAATTGCTCGGTACCATGCCAAGGGGCTGTGAAATATAGGGTTTCACCTGTTTCGCTCCACGAAAATCCGCCAACAGTCTCGTCCCAATCGCGGGTAAGACAAGTTCTCACTTTCGACGACCAGTCCATGACCCATAATTCATTTTTATCACTTTCATATCCATCACGCTGCATACTCAACCACGCCATTTTTGTGCCTTGTTTATTAAACACCGGACTCATATCATAACCCATCATACCGTCGGTTAGATTCGTAGTGGTGCCAGTATTTAAATCGTAGGCGTAAATATCTGTATTGGTACTTTGGGCATAATCGGTACCATATTTCTTTTTGGTAACATATAATACCTGAGAACCATCGGGAGAGAAAAGCAAATCTTCGTCGCCGCCAAAGGGTTTCTGCGGACAATCATATTTTTCGCCTGTCATGATATCTTTTTCGTGCAAGGCAAATCCTGCTACCAAATCAGCCACAAAAACATGACTATAACTGCCATCTTCCCAAGCATCCCAATGTCTTTGGTTGAGCGAATTATACACCTGTACCTTCGATTGGGTAAGTGCAGGATAGAAGTCGCTTCCACTCACCTTCTCGAGTTTTACTTCGCGGGTAAAAACAACGTGTTTACCATCGGGCGAAATTTTGGTATTGTCGCCTCCATTTTCGATGGTAACCATCTCGGGGCCGGGCACTGCTTGCACCTCAGCAGCTGAGCCCCCCTGCACAGGCATGGCATACAGTTTGGTTTTATTTTTATTCTCATCCATAGTAGGACGAGAAACACCATAATATAAAGTATTGCCATCTTTACTTAACCCACGGGCACCTACTCTTCCGATAGACAGTAACGATTCTGGGCTCAATACATTTTGGGCTTGCGACATCGAGGCACTCAAACAAAGTACCCCAAGAAAAAATTTATACATAATCATTTATTAAAAGCCACACAAAGTACAGAATGTTTGCAAAATCCCCACGCGAAATCGTTTCTTTGATTTTCAAAACATAGAAGCGTCATGCAATACAGACATTTAGGAAACTCGGGGTTACAAGTAAGTGTACTCTCCTTTGGAAGCTGGGTTAGCTTTCATAAACAAATTGATGATAAACGAGCCGGCGAATTGATGGGTTATGCCTATGAAAATGGCGTTAACTTTTTCGACAATGCAGAAGTGTATGCGTTAGGTGAAAGCGAAAAAATGATGGGCCGTGTGATCAAAAAACAAAAATGGGAACGTACCAGTTATTGCATAAGCAGTAAAGTATTTTTTGGTTGGAGAGGGGTTGATAACAAACCGAATCAAACGGGGTTAAGTCGTAAACACATTACCGAAGCCTGCAACGAAGCCCTGCAGCGCCTACAAGTAGATTATTTAGACTTGTTTTTTTGTCACAGACCCGATAAGAAAACGCCCATTGCCGAAACCGTAATGGCTATGAATACCTTAATCCAGCAAGGTAAAATTTTATACTGGGGTACCAGCGAATGGAGTGCTGTAGAAATCATGGAGGCTCATCGGATAGCCGCAGAGTACCGTTTAATAGGCCCAACGATGGAACAACCTCAATACAATTTATTTGAACGCGAGAAATTAGAAAAAGAATACCTTGATGTGTTTCGCACCGTTGGCTTGGGCACAACCATTTGGAGTCCGCTGGCCAGTGGTTTACTCACCGGAAAGTATAATGATGGTGTGCCTAAAAATGCGCGTCTTGGCATAAAGGGGTTTGAGTGGCTAGCCGAACGTTGGTTGGTAAAAGAAAAGCTAGACAAGGTAAAGAAGTTGACCAAAGTGGCCGATGAGTTATCTATGAGTTTGCCGCAGTTAGGCATAACTTGGTGTATTGCTAACCCGAATGTAAGCACCGCCATACTGGGTGCAACCAAAAAACCTCAACTCGTAGAAACCATGAAGTCGATAGATTTGATACCAAAGATGACACCCGAGGTTCTTGAAAAAATAGATAAAATCATGGGAAATAAACCCATATTACCAGCCTTTTAGTATGAATTTAATAACCCAAACCCTCGAGAAGTTTGGGTTATTTTTTATCTGAGCACCGATGAGGAAAATCAGCGAAATTTTGGGCATGGAGGCTACCCGATAATCGCCACTGAAACATTACCTTTGCCTCTCATTTTTATCACCCCTTAACCCTCTGTATACATGAATTTATATCAGCAGCAACAACAGGAATTTGCCGGCCGACATATCGGTCCTAATGAACAAGATACCCAAGAAATGCTCCGCACCCTTGGCGTATCTAGCACAGAAGAACTGATTCGTAATACCGTACCCGCTGCCATCCGACTCTCATCGGCACTAGAATTGTCAGCCCCACTCAGCGAATTTGAATACCTGTTACATGTACAAGAAATGGGTAAAAAAAATACCCTAATGAAAGACTGTATCGGCATGGGTTATTATGGAACGATTACACCTAGTGTGATTTTACGAAATGTATTTGAAAACCCAGGATGGTATACTCAATATACACCTTACCAAGCCGAAATTGCCCAAGGTCGCTTGGAGAGCTTATTGAACTTTTCAAACGATGGTGAGCGATTTAACGGCATTGCCTATTGCCAACGCATCTTTGTTAGATGAGGCTACAGCTGCTGCCGAAGCCATGACTTTATTACACGGATCAAAAGGGAAGGAAGGAAAACATAAATTTTTTATCGACCAACATGTTTGGCCTCAAACGATTGATGTAATAAAAACCCGCGCCTTGCCTGTAGGTGTTGAGTTGGTCATTGGCAATTATGCTTCTACCGCACTCGATGATAGTTTTTTTGGTAGTTTGATTCAGTACCCGAATGCCGAAGGCGCCATTTGCGATTATCGTTTATTTATTGAGCATGCACATAGCGTAGATTGTGGTGTAGTGATGGCTTGCGATATTTTAGCGCTTACCTTATTAACCCCTCCGGGCGAACTGGGTGCTGATATCGCCATTGGAAATACACAACGCTTTGGAGTCCCTATGGGTTTTGGCGGACCGCATGCTGCCTACTTTGCCACCAAAGAAGATTATAAGCGAATTATCCCGGGTCGTATAATCGGTGTTAGTGTTGATGCCGAAAATAATCGTTGTTTACGGATGGCCTTACAAACCCGCGAGCAACATATACGCCGCGAAAAAGCTACCAGCAATATCTGCACTGCACAAGCTTTGCTATCGAATATGGCGGCTATGTATACAGTGTATCATGGTCCTAAGGGCTTACGCAATATTGCCAAACGGGTAGCCGCCTATACCCAAGCCCTTGCTCAAAGCTTAGGCAACGCTGTGGTACATGCTCAGTATTTTGATACCCTCAAAATTAAAGTGAGCAATACGCAAGAGGCGATCGATCAACTCGAAACTGCCGGATTTAATGTGCGTGCCTATGCCGATAATCATATTGGTGTTAGCCTCGACGAAACCATTTTACCGAAGCATATCGAAGTCTTGGCAAAGTGCCTACAAGGCGGAAAAATAGCCTATGACGACACCTTAGCCTCAATACCTGATTGGGCAACACGTACTTCCGAATATCTTACCCATCCTGTCTTTAACACGCATCACAGCGAAAGCCAGATGATGCGTTATATCAAGTCGCTCGAAGACAAAGACCTAGCCTTAAACCGCTCGATGATTTCGTTAGGCAGTTGCACGATGAAATTAAACGCGGCGACAGAAATGATGCCGGTAAGCGATCCACATTGGGGTTCTTTGCATCCCTTTGCACCTAAACACCAATGGAAAGGGTACCAGGAATTAATTGCAGAACTCGAAAGCGACCTAAGTAAAATAACCGGTTTCGACGCTTGTAGTTTACAGCCCAACTCAGGTGCGCAAGGCGAATATGCAGGATTGTTGGTCATTAAAGCCTACCATGAAAGTAGAGGCGACCATCACCGTAATGTCATTTTGATTCCGATTTCTGCTCATGGTACCAATCCGGCGAGTGCAGCTATGTGTGGATTTAAAATTGTCATTGTTGCCTGCGACGAGAAAGGAAATATTGATGTGGATGATATGCGCAGCAAAGCCGAACAACATAAAGAAAATCTTGCCGGCTTAATGGTTACCTACCCATCTACCCATGGTGTTTTTGAAGAAACCATCGTAGAAATTTGTGCGTTGATTCATCAATACGGTGGACAAGTATACATGGATGGTGCCAATATGAATGCGCAAGTTGGATTAACAAGTCCGGGTACCATTGGCGCCGATGTGTGTCACTTGAACCTACACAAAACCTTTGCCATTCCGCATGGTGGTGGCGGACCGGGGATGGGACCTATTTGTGTGAAATCGCAATTGGCTCCTTTTTTACCTTCGCACACGATTCATGCAACGGGTGGTGCAACGCCAATACATGCTGTTAGTGCAGCCCCTTATGGTAGTGCCAGCATTTTGCTAATCTCTTATGCCTATATCAAAATGCTTGGTGCCGAGGGCTTGCGTCGTTCTACAGAATATGCCATCTTGAATGCCAATTATATGAAGGCCCGACTCGAGAAAGCGTATAAGATTTTATATACCGGAACGCATGGTACTTGTGCGCACGAATTTATTGTCGATTTACGGCCGTTCAAAGCTGCCGGTATTGAAGCCGAAGATGTAGCGAAGCGATTGATGGACTTTGGATTTCACGCGCCTACACTCAGTTTTCCGGTAGCAGGCACCTTAATGATAGAGCCGACAGAAAGCGAAGACAAGGCAGAACTCGATAGATTTTGTGATGCCCTATTGTGTATACGCGAAGAAATCGAAGCGGTTGTCACCGGTACTGTTGATGCCAAGAATAATGTATTAAAACATGCTCCACACACGCAGTTTGTAATTACCGCCGACGAGTGGACGCGTCCATACAGCAGACAAACAGCAGCCTATCCTTTGCCTTGGGTACGAGCTAATAAGTTTTGGCCAAGTGTTAGTCGTGTGAACAATACAGCAGGCGATCGAAACTTGGTATGTACCTGCGAACCCATAGAAAGTTATATGCAAGCCTAACAAAAAGATAAGATACTTTTCGAAAGCCCGTGATTGATGTCATGGGCTTTTTTTATACCGTTACAGGCTACACATATTGATGAGAACCACTGATGCATACCCTTGGTGCTGATGAACGGAGCGTCGCAAATTCGCAACAAAAAAGCAGACAGCTGAGAACCCAAAAAGTAAATCTTCTCAGTAGGTTTATGAATGAATGCTTAATTCTTTTTTGGCAAGGAGCTAGCTTATGGATTGCCGACAAAAAAACCGTTTTGGAATCGAAAGCTCCGATGCACCTTGCGCTTAGGCACTTCGCCCTCAGGGGTAAGGTCGTCAGTATCATAATCAATATCGAGGATTTTTGTCTTGGGATAAAACAGAAATCTATGCAAATCTCCTAATCGATATTCGAGGGTATAACAGGAAGATTGATTGTGGGTATAAGCAGGATATTGAAATGAAAAATCATCAAGACTCATATCCACCACAGCCGCTACCGAAAACGAGCAAGTATTGCACGACTTGCCATCGCCAACACAGAGGTACAATGATTTTTTAGCCGCTGGCAGGGTGTAGATATGATGGTACACTGCGCTATTGCCGCATAAGCCCGGCTCTTCGGTAGACGACGTGATATAGTGAATTCGCGCTGGACCGTTTGCGGGTCGATACCAAAACATAGTTGAATACATTGCCCAGCTGCCTCCATTATTTTCGTACCACTGAAAGGTCCAAAATTTTTCATCGGGAGAACCCGTGATATGGAGAAAGGGATGAGAAAGTAAGCGCCGTGGATCTTGCTTGCGCAGGGAAGGTGATAACAGAATACGACGCAAGTTGCGTTGAATTTTTTCGTTCGCCTCCTCGATGGCAGCGAGTCCATTGTTTTTATCTTCGGAAAAAGCGTTTAAAGTATCTGCACGACTTAGCCAGCGCTTGAGTTGTTGCAATTCGTACATATTCGATTGTGCGTCGAGAGTAAAGGCATGGATACCCAAAAACAAAAAGACGAAAAAGATTCGCATGCTATGTTGTAACTAAATAAAGGTCATCATTATTGCTTCCAACGAGCTAAACGACTCATGCCCCGGGTTAGCAACCAAGATACAAAGCGATTATGTCCACTCTCAATCATTTTGTCTTTACAAAAATCTTGAAATTCAGCTACAGAACCCGTAAATAAAAATTCGCCCTGTTGATAACAATAACTGCAGTAGCTTTTGCTTTGACTACCATCCGCATTCGTACCCCCACCGGCAGGATCTTTCTTTAGGGGCATACCGCAACTCTGACAAATTTTATTTTCCATAAAAAAATGTAAACAAAGATACTTTTTGTTTAAAATAGTAATTGATTTTTTGAAATCCCTTTTTATGCGTCGCCATGTCGCATACCTGTTGCCACGGCAAAGACATGTAAGATAGAAGGAAAAATAGCCTCCATAGATTCGCGAGCCCCATTGGTAGAGCCAGGTAAAGAGAGCACCAACATATGACCTATCATACCGGCAACACTGCGTGATAGCATGGCATAAGGCGTACGTTGTTGTCCATAATGACGAATCGTTTCTTCGATACCTGGAATTTCTCTGTCGAGCAAAGGGCGAATGGTTTCGGGCGTATGATCGCGGGGTGAGAGTCCGGTGCCTCCCGTGATAATCAACATATCTACCGATTGATCTTTGGCCTTATTTACAGCCTCACGAATTTGTGCGGGCTCATCGGAGATAACGCTATAATTACGGATACCCACGCCGTTTCGTTCTAAGATTTCTATGATGGCCTTACCGGCTTTGTCTTCTTTTTTTTGCTTCGCGATCGAATCCGAACATACCAAGACCATCGCTTGCAACGGATGTTCGAATACATCTTTTTTATCCGACTTACCTCCTTTTTTTTCTAATAAACGGATCGACTGAATTTCGATTCCTTTATCGATAGGCTTAAGCATATCATAACAGGTTAAGGCCGCCACCGAAGCGCCATGCATGGCTTCTACTTCAACGCCCGTTTTGTAAATCGTATGCACCTCCACGACAATCACAATCTTTAATTCGTCTATGGCAAAATTCACCGCAGTAAATTCGATTGGCAAGGGGTGACAATCGGGTATCATATCGCTAGTTCGTTTCACGGCAAAGAGTCCAGCCGTTTTAGCCATTTCAAAAACATCCCCTTTCGGTACGCTTCTATTGCGAATAGCATCTATAGTAGCTAAAGAGCTCACAGCTACAATAGCCTGTGCTTTTGCCTTTCGTAATGAATTGGATTTGTGCGTTATGTTAATCATTTTGTTTCCATTGATAGGTTTCGTTTTCAAATATTTCCTTTCCCCAAACCGCCACTTCTTTTTTTATCCGTTCTACCAAATAGGTACAGGCTTCGGTAGCGGCTTGTCGGTGCTTCGATGAGGTAAAGACAAACAAACAAATGCCACCGGTATCTACTCTTCCTAAACTATGATATATATGCAAACAAGTGAGTGGATATTTTTCGAAGGCTGCCTCTCTAATTTGATGAATCTGCTCTTCGGCCATAGATTGATATGCCGTATATTCTATAGCAGCTACTTGGTTTCCGTCTATGCAATCTTGGCGTACTTGTCCGAGAAAAATACTATGCGCCCCGATATCTTTTTTCGAACTATGCTTAGCAATCGCCTCCGCAATAAACGAAGACGAAATAGAACCTTCGATAAATACTTTCTTTTTTACTTTCGACTCCATAATTAGAATGCACAAGTTACCGTATAATCGGCCGCCAACAATTGCTCACGCGATGGATATTGTATGAGGGCATTGCGGGTAAGTTGTATGGTATAAGATTGATGAGTTAAAAAATGATAGATTAATATTTTATTTTGCAAGACCTTGCCACAGCCACTCAATAACTTAACGACCTCTAAAGCCTGCATACAACCGATAATTCCCGGATACACGCCTAATACACCTGCATCAGCACAACTAGGCACTTCGCCTGTCTGAGGTGGAGTAGGGAAGGCATCACGGTAGGTAGTTCGTTCGTTTATAGGACCATAATTAAAGACAGACAACTGCGCCTCATGAGCAAAAATGGCGGCATGCACAAATGGCTTGTCTAACAATACACAAGCATCATTGAGTAAATACCGAGTTTCGAAATTATCGGTAGCATCTACAACAACATCATACGATGCTATCATTTGAAGTGCGTTTCGATTGGTTAATCGATAAGGGTACGTGTGAATTTGTAAGGAGGGATTTCGCTCATTGAGTAACTTATTGACCACGTCAACCTTTAAGGAGCCAATATCGTTTACACCAAATAAAATTTGTCGGTGCAGATTGCTCTTCTCTACTATATCATCATCTATAATACCCATGGTACCTACACCCATGGCACTTAGATATTGTATAACCGGGCAACCTAAACCACCAGCACCAATAACCAATACCTTCGCTTGCAACAATCGCTGTTGCTGAACAAGACCAAAACCTGGCAATACCATCTGTTTACTATAGAGCGAATAATCTATCATAATTTATCCTCCCGAAAAAGGGGGTAACAAGGCAATTTCATCCCCTTCGTTTATTGGTTGATGTTGATGAATGAGTTGTTGATTTTTAGCTAACACATATTGATATTTTTCCAAATCAGGATATCGTTCATTGAGTAGCTGTTGCAATTGATGGGTATCTGCACCTGCCGGCAGCACCATCGTTTGGGGGGGTAGTATATCATTCAGGACACCAAATACAAGCAATGTAATCTGCATTATTTTTTACTTAGATTTTCAAAATCAAGAGGAGTATTGACATTCTGAAGGTCATTAGCGAATCGTAACATCTCCACGCAATAGTAATTCTTTTGTTGTATAAAATCGAGGAGTTTATATTCTTCATTTTGTAGAGCAGCAAGCAAGTCGGTTTGTAACGAAGTATCATACAAGGCAAAAAGAGGATGTTGTTGTTCCTCCACCACCGCTATATTCATAGGTGTATTTCGACATTGAGAAAGAAAATAATAAACAGAATCTTCTGTCACCAAAGGCATATCGCAAGCCACAATAAAGACAAACGGTGTTTTGGCCCGGACGCAGGCCGTGTAGATGCCACCAAGGGGACCGCAATCAGGCAGCAGGTCAGCACATACAGGAATCGGCAAGGAACGATAGGCTTCGTGATTAGCGATAATCTGTACGTCTACAAAACACTTTTTTAATTCGTAATAAATTCTCTCGGCAAAGGTGTTTCCATGCCAATGCAATAAACCTTTATCGCTTCCCATTCGCGAACTTTTTCCGCCGGCTAGAATAAAAGCACTTATCGAACTGAGCTGATTGATCATACCCATATTAGTTTACACGAAGCCATCAAGAGTACCATCGATAAGATCAAGCGCAGCGTATAGTTATTATATTTTTTAGATCCGAACCAGGATCCTAGCCAACCACCGGCAACTGCAAAGCATACAAACAACATCAGTCGATCATTTTGTATGGATGCTAACTGCTGATTACCCAATAACCCTGAAATCGAATTCAATACAATAAAGGCAGCACTCATAGCCGCTGTCTGTTTCATGCTAGCCCATCCCAATACCAATAGCAAGGGCGAGAGAATGATGCCTCCCCCAATGCCTATCATGCCAGAAACCAATCCAATACCGCCACCCATGAGAATCGTCGTTGCTATTGAATACGGTTTTATTTCTTTCTCTTCATGGTTGCTTTGGATGAGAATTCTCATAGTTGGGATAAGCAATAGCAGTCCTAAAATAATCTTATATAC
>JBEISB010000016.1:0-18342 GCA_040375635.1 Chitinophagaceae bacterium
GCTAAACATGGCGGACATAGAGATCATTACAATCGGCAACCAAGACCTCGTTCTATGGGCATGGGATTGGATTTGTTTGCTCGACGAAAGGATGGCTCTGAATTGCCGGTATCGATTAGCTTAAGTCCTTTTGAAGCCGGCAATGAAAAATATGTGATTGCTTTTATCATCGATATCACTCGACGTAAAGAGGCCGAAATAGAAATTGCCATGAAGCAAGAGGAGCTCATGAACCTAACTCGTGAACTAAAAGCGATCAACGAAAAATTAGAAAACAAGGTCGAAGATCGAACCAAAGTACTGCGGGAGGCCCTCTTTGAGTTAGAGAAATCAAAGTCTGAAGTAAGTGAAGCTTTGGTTAAGGAAAAGGAGCTTAATGAATTGAAATCCAGGTTTTTATCAATGGCTTCGCATGAATTTAGAACGCCCCTAACCACCATATTGTCGTCGGTAGCGCTGATCGATGAGTACGTGCAAACAGGACAAGCAGAGAAGGGTGTGAAGCATGTGCATCGAATCAAGAGTGCAGTTCATAACCTAAATGATATCCTCAGTGATTTCTTGTCGATTACGAAAATTGAAGAAGGTCGAGTGATTGCCGACATCCTTCCTGTTGATATCGAAGCGCTGACTTTGGAGGTGATTGCCGATATGAAAAATATTTGTAAACCAGGACAAGAGATTCAATATCAGCATAAGGGGGCAGTTTGGATTGCCTCCGATAAAAAATTATTACGTAATATTTTCATTAACCTGCTCTCCAATGCCATTAAGTTTTCTGGAGAGGGGAGTCAAATCCAGATCGAGACAAACACCTTGCAATATGCATTCAATATCTGCGTAAGGGATAACGGCATTGGTATCAGTGAAGAAGATAAAAAACATCTCTTTGAGCGATTCTTCAGGGCGCAGAATGCAGTCAATGTGCAGGGAACTGGATTAGGACTTAATATTGTAGCCAATTATGTTGAGTTGTTGCAAGGTAAAATAAGCTTCCATAGTCAACTCGGATCAGGCACTGCCTTTCACATCACCATACCTATCACCAAAAGCAAACCATAAAAAAGCATAGTTATGTACCATATACTATTAATCGAAGACAACGAAGATGTTCGTGAAAATACCGCCGAAATTTTAGCTTTGGCTGGATATAAAGTCACCACGGCTTGTGATGGAAAAAAAGGCGTGGAGGCCGTGAATCAAGAAAGACCTGATTTGATTATTTGTGATATCATGATGCCGGTCTTGGATGGATATGGCGTTTTGCATATGCTGAGTAAAAATTCATTGACTTCATCGATCCCGTTTATCTTTTTAACAGCGAAAGCCGAGCGTGGCGATATGCGGAAAGGGATGGAAATGGGGGCCGATGATTATATCACCAAGCCATTTGATAAGAGCGAATTGATGAATGCGGTAGAGAGTCGACTTAAAAAAATGGAAAGTCTGAGAAAAGAATACCGTCGTGACATTGAAGGACTTTCGCAATTTGTTAGTGATTTTGCGGGTAAAGATGCCTTGCGAAAATTTATCGACGAAAAGCAGGTCAACCAATACAAAAAAAAGCAGAACATCTATATGGAAGGCAATTATCCGAATGGGATGTTTTATTTAAACAAAGGACGGGTTAAGATTTTTAAGATTCATGATTATGGCAAAGAGTTTATTGTGTCGATGCTTAAGGAAGGCGATTTTTTTGGTTACAATGCATTAATTGAAGAGCGCATCTATGAAGAAACAGCGCAAGCCCTCGAAGATGTTGAAGTAATGTACTTGCCTAAGGAAGAGGTGTTTTCGCTCTTATTTCATAATCGCGAGGTGGCGAAAAAATTTCTCCAAATTCTTACCCATGATGTTACCACACATCGGGAGCAATTGTTAGAATTGGCCTATAGTTCTGTTAGACGTAGGGTGGCCGAAGCCTTATTGATGTTGCAAAAGAGATACAAAGAGGAGTCTGATACACAGTTTAGTATGTCGATTTCTCGCGAAGATCTCGCCAATATTGTTGGTACTGCTACAGAATCTTTGATACGAACCTTAAGTGATTTTAAAGAAGAGAAGTTGATTGATATTCGGGAGGGGAAAATTTTTATTTTGCAGGAAGATAAGTTGCACTCATTCCGAAATTAGGGTACGATTAATAAATGTCGTGATCATTAGGGTCTTCGGGCTCAATTTTCCAATGTTCTGCCAGGCTTTTCCCCTCGTCATTCTGTTGTTGCAAGCTCCAGCTATCCGTAGCTGAAGTTTCGAGCCATAGATTGCCCGATTTTCTAAAAACCTGCGCACATAAACCAAACCTTTCAAATAAAGATTTTTCGAACTCGCCCACCTGAATATCCTGATTGAAATGAATATCACCCATGCGCAGCGATGCTTGCACCTGTCCTAAGGTTTCATGACCAGCAAACATTTTGTCTTTAGATAATAGATTGCCCTTGCCTGCTGGTTCGCGGAAGAATTCAATTTTTAAAAAGGGAAACCACGAAGTAAACTCTTCGCGAATTTGTTGAATCGTCTTTTGCGGTGAGATGAGTAGCGTATAGTTCATGATAATAAATTATGGGGTTAATAATGCAGGTCGGCATGCCATGATTTTTTTAATGCCGCCGTTTACATTGATGATTTGTAAAATGCCTTGTCGTTTTAAGAGTGAAGCGGCAATCATAGATCGGTAGCCTCCTTTACAAAAAAGGAGATATCGTTTGTTCCGGTCTAAGTGCTCTGCTTGTTTGGGGAATTCACTCAAGGGAATTTGCAAGGTATCCTCCAAGTGCTCTATTTGTGTTTCTGTTTTTTTTCTAACATCGATCGCTGTATACTCTCCTTCATCCAGGTATCTTGAATATTCTTCAGCTTCTATGCAGGGGATATGATCAATTTCGTGACCTGCCTCTGCCCAAGCCTCAAATCCACCTTCGAGATAGCCCAGTACATTTTCGTAACCAATGCGGGCCAATCGGGTAATCACTTCTTTCTCTGAACCCGACTCGCAGATGACAACGATAGGCTTTTCGATATCCAAAAGGCATCCTGCCCAAGGGGCAAAATCACCTTGTAAGCCAATCTGTATACTCGATGGGATAAACCCCCTTGCAAATAATGAGTCCTTTCTGGTATCGAGCAATTGAGCGCCTTCGTTTCGAGCGGCGAGCGTCTCTGTTACCGATAGAGCAACCATCTGTTGTCTGAGTAGGTCCTCTAGTTTTTTGTAGCCAATGATATTGATGCTGGCATCTTTAAAAAAATAGGCGGGTGGCGTAGGAAGGTCGTCGGTGACTTTGGCAATAAATTCGTTTCTACTCATCGGTTGCAAGGCGTAATTGCTATGCTTTTGTTCTCCGATGGTAGAATAACGCTCAACGCCTAAGTTTTTTCCGCATGCCGATCCAGCCCCATGACCAGGATATACGGTGACGCTATCGGGCAAGGTTTTAATACACTCGTTCAGTGAATCGTAAAGCATGGAGCCAAGTTCTGTTTTGCTTTTGTTGCCACTCATCAAATCAGGACGGCCAACATCGCCAACAAAAAGGGTATCGCCGGTGAAGATGGCTTGTGGGTTATTATGGATATCACGCAATAAATAACAACAAGATTCGATGGTATGGCCAGGGGTATGCAAGACTTCTATCGTGCAGTTGCCTAACAAAAACTTTTCGTTGTGTTTGGCGATGAAGGCGGGATAGGCAGGACGAGCATTCGGTCCAAATACAATAGCAGCATTGGTTTTGTCGGATAAATCTAAATGACCAGACACAAAATCGGCATGAAAATGAGTCTCAAAAATAAATTTTATACGGGCGTTACGAGTTGCGGCTATATCGAGGTAAGGTTTAGGTTCTCGTATTGGGTCAATGACGGCCGCTTCTCCATTACATTCGATATAATAGCTAGCCTGCGCAAGACAAGCGGTATAAATCTGCTGAATGAACATGATCTTCGGAATATTTCGACAAATAAAATCTG
This sequence comes from Chitinophagaceae bacterium, assembly GCA_040375635.1. GTDB lineage: Bacteria > Bacteroidota > Bacteroidia > Chitinophagales > Chitinophagaceae > OLB11. The sequence goes on from JBEISB010000016.1 coordinate 3,973, forward strand.
TTTTTTACAATCCATATATGACATTCATCATGATGGCCTGCGATTGATGTCAGATAGCGATGTTTATTGAGCGTAATGTCGATATCTATGAAGAAATTTCCTAAGCTAATTATAATTCCATTCAAACAAAAAAAATACTTGAGGAAGAATCACAGCATGAGTATTCCTCAGTCAGGTGTAGGTAAACTTTATATTTTTTACTTTGGGGTATTAAAAAAGTGAGGAGATCTCCTCACTTTTTTAAATAACAATACGGTTGTTTCGGCATTACATGTGCGAAATAATCTTACGCTCAAGTACAGCTTTCGGTACAGCGCCAACTTGTTTGTCGACAACCTTGCCGTCTTTGATAAACAAAATACAAGGGATGCTTGTAATGCCGTAGGTGATTGACAAATTAGCGTTTTCATCCACATTCACTTTGCCAATATTTACTTTGCCATCATATTCGGTGGCAAGCGCATCAATGGTAGGGGTCATTGCCACACAAGGGCCACACCAAGGTGCCCAGAAATCGATTACATTTAATTTATTGGTTTGAAGAACTTCTGCTTCAAAATTACTGTCGGTGAAGGTTAATGCCATTTTCTATTTTTTTTATGTTGTAAAAGTCACTTTTTTTAGCGGCCATGCAAATATATAAAATCTATCCCTAGTTAGTAACTACATTGTATAATAGTCCCTCCATCTTATCGAGGGCTTCTAAAAAGCCGTCGCTCAATTCTATTTTTCGCATGGGGGTATACAGTTTAATAAGTTGTGAGGCTTCTGGATCCACAACTTGGATTCCTAATTCGCAACGACCTGCTTTATCGGCATATTTTTCGATAATTTCTAAGAAGGCCGTATCTAATTTTTCGAGTTGTATCGTCATATTCAGTCGTTTTGTGAATGTCTTCTTTACATCTTCCAGTAAAATGATTTGTTGAATTTTGAACTCAAATTGCGTTTCATCGCCCCAACGATTTTGGAAACTACCGGTAATCATGATTTTATTATCCTGAATCAGCATGTCTTTGCATCGGAGATAATCCTCTTTAAAGAGTGTAAATTCATGTTCACCCTGAAAATCAACCAATTTAAATTTACCCCAGAAGGTACCTTTTTTCGAAATGAGATGTTGCACAGACGAAATGTATCCGGCAATGCGAATGGTACGTTTTCTGTAAATATCTTTTTCAATATCACTTAAAGGAATGAATCCATAGTTGTTCATCTCGAAGGCGTAATTGTCGAGTGGGTGCGCGCTGATATAAATACCCACCATTTCTTTTTCTTTTTCGAGACGTTCGCCCAAGGTCCATTCGTCGGTAGCATGAATTTTAGGTAGCGTAATTTCGGGCATGCCTACTTCGCCAAACAGATTATGTGTGGTGCCGCCTGTTTCGGAGGCCACTTGTTGTCCGTAGCGAATCATTTTATCGAGATTGCTTACCGCTTCGCCACTTGGGGTAATAAAATATTGGCCTCGGTGCATCGCTGGAAAACAATCGAGGGCTCCGGCCATAATCAAACTTTCGAGAGATCTTTTATTCATGGTTCTCGAACTCAGTCGCTTGATAAGTTCAAAGACATCCTTGTATTTTCCATTGACTGTTCTTTCTGCAATCAGTTCGAGTACGACGGCTTCGCCGATTCCTTTAATAGCGCCCAATCCGAAACGAATAACGCCTTCTTTGTTTACGCTAAATCCTTTTTTACTTTCATTGACATCGGGGCCTTGCACTTTGAGTCCCATTTTTTTGCACTCGAGCATAAACTGCGACACGCTCTCTATATTGCCTTGAGAGTTTAGCAAGGCGGCCATATATTCTGGCAGGAAGTTGGCTTTCAGATAAGCCGTTTGATACGCTAAATACGCGTAACACGTAGAGTGCGATTTATTGAAGGCGTATTGTGCAAACGCTTCCCAGTCTGTCCAAATTTTTTCGCAAACAGGCAAAGGATGTTGATTGGCAGCGCAGCCTTCTAGAAACTTTGCTTTCATTTTTAGCAGCACATCAATTTGCTTTTTCCCCATCGCCTTACGCAAGATATCGGCATCGCCTTTCGAGAAATTGGCAAGTTTCTGGGAGAGCAGCATCACCTGTTCTTGGTATACGGTAATTCCATAGGTTTCTTTCAAGATTTCTTCCATCTCAGGCAAGTCGTAAACAATTGCTCTTCGACCATGTTTGCGCTCAATAAATTCTGGGATGTATTGAATGGGACCCGGACGATATAAGGCGTTCATGGCAATTAAGTCCTCGATATTATCGGGCTTTAATTCTTTCAAGTACTTCTTCATTCCGGCAGAGGCAAACTGAAAGGTACCTTCTGTGTCTCCGTCTTGATAAAGCTTATAGGTTTGCGGATCGTCGAGCGGAATATTATCAATCTGTATATCGATTTCATGATTTTCTTTGATCAAAATCAAGGCATCGCGGATAATACTTAAGTTGCTCAAACCGAGTACGTCTATCTTGATAGCTCCTGCTTCTTCTACCACATTGCCCGAGAATTGCGTGACGTACAAGTCGATATCTTTTTGTTTGCACAGCGGCATAATCTCCATCAGGTCTTTGGGCCCGATGATAATCCCTGCCGCATGAATACCTGTATTGCGTACCGTTCCTTCGAGTTTTTCGGCTTCGTGTAAGATGGTGGCCTTTAGGTCGTTTCCCTTATACACTTCTTGCAAGCGGAGAATGTTTTGAATTTCTTCGGCCGTGGTATTTTCTTTTTTCTGTAGTTCTTTTTCGCTGATATGTAAAATTTCGTTCAATGAAGTGCCGGGACGATCGGGGACTAATTTAGCCAGACCATTGCTTTCTTCGAGCGGTAAATCCATTACCCTCGACACATCTTTAATACTACTTTTTGCAGCCATCGTGCCATAGGTAATGATATGGGCTACCTGATTTCGTCCGTATTTGTCGACGATATACTCTACCACCTTTCCGCGACCAATATCATCGAAGTCGGTATCGATATCGGGCATGCTCGCTCGTTCGGGATTTAAAAATCTCTCGAAGAGTAGATTATATTTCATAGGGTCTATGGTCGTAATTCCAATACAGTAGGCTACCACAGAGCCAGCTGCCGATCCTCTTCCTGGCCCCACCACAACGCCATTATTTTTCGAGTGATTGATAATGTCGGATACAATCAAGAAGTAACCGCCAAAGCCCATTTTTTTAATCACCCCCAATTCAAATGTCAATCGCTCTTCTAGTTCAGGGGTAAAGATTCCATATCTGATTTTAGCCCCTTCGTAGGTAAGAAATTAAAGGTAATCATCGGGATTGGTGAAAGGCGCAGGCAAAGGGAAATTAGGCAATAATAAATCGTTGGTAACATTTACCAAGTCGATCTTTCCAACGATATCGTTTGTGTTGTCGATAGCTTCGGGCAGGTCACTAAAGACCTGACTCATTTCTTCGGTGGTTTTGAAAAAGAACTGATTGTTGTAGAAGGCAAAGCGCTTATTCTTTGCGTCAATATCATCATCAACAAATTCCTTCATTTTAGGCGTGCTTTGGAGTTCGCCGGTGTTGACACAGAGTAAGATATCATGCGCATTGCTGTCATCCTCTTCTACATAATGTGAGTCGTTACTGGCAATGATTTTTACGTTGTATTTATGCGCTAGTTTTACGAGTTCTAGGTTTACTTTATCCTGGTCGGGAATTCCATGTCTTTGTAATTCTACATAATAATCTTCTCCAAAAATATCGAGCCACCACTTAAATTCTTTATCTCCCGCTTCTATTCCATCCCGTAAAATGGTGCGTGGTACGGAGGCCCCTAAACAACAGGTGGTTGCTACAAGTCCTTCGTGATATTGAAGAATAAGCGATTTATCGATACGGGGATATTTTCCGTAAAGTCCTTCTGTAAAGCCTAGCGAGCAGAGCTTGATTAAATTTCTATATCCCAAGCTATTTTTGGCTAAGAATAGCTGATGATAACGTACATCTTTTTGTTCTTTGGTGAATTGCTGCTTGGTACGATCTTCTACGAGGTAAAATTCACAGCCTACAATGGGTTTCACCAAGAGATTCCCTTGATCATCTTTATACTTTTTCGCCTCCTTTACGAAGTCGAACACGCCAAACATATTGCCATGATCGGTAATAGCAACCGCAGGCATTTTGTCGGCAATTGCTTTGTTAAATAGTTTTTTAATACTGCTGGCGCCGTCGAGTAATGAGTATTGCGTATGGTTGTGGAGATGCGAAAATTTCATGAAGGGATACGAATGAGACCAAATGTATATTGAAGCCTAATAGAGCTCTAAAAAAGTTATATACATTACAAATAAGTGCAACATTAGATGGCAGATTGTCAACAATCTAGCTTTTATTTTCGTGTGAATTATCCCTTACTGGGGCAATTTTCGACGCATTCTTCCATGGGTAAAAAGGTATTGTTGATGACTTATTGTTTCCACGAATTTGCTTTTCTAGGCTGACCCGATTTCGATAGACGAATTCCCCTTACTTTTACGGGATGAGTAAATGGATAGACATCATGGGAGCGAGAGAGCATAATTTAAAAGATATTTCGCTCCGAATTCCTAAAAATAAACTCACGGTTATTACCGGTATCAGCGGGAGTGGTAAATCGTCGTTGGCTTTTGATACTTTGCATGCCGAAGGACAGCGTCGTTACATGGAGAGTTTTTCGGCATATGCTAGACAATTTGTTGGCAATCTCGAAAGGCCTGATGTGGATAAGGTAGATGGACTATCGCCGGTAATTGCCATCGAACAAAAAACAACCAATAAAAGTCCTCGTTCTACCGTAGGAACGGTGACGGAAATTTACGATTTTCTTCGTCTCTTATTTGCCCGCGCCGGAGAGGCGTATAGTTATCATACGGGCAAACAAATGGTTCGATACTCCGAAGAAGAAATGGTAGACTATTTCTATTCGAAGTATGCCAACGAGAAGGTCATGGTGATGGCGCCCGTGGTGAAAGGACGTAAAGGTCATTATCGTGAACTTTTTGAGCAATTGCGGAAGCAAGGATTTTTGCGTGTTCGGGTAGATGGGGAGATTAAGGAGTTGAAAGAAAAAATGCAGGTCGACAGGTACAAGATTCATGATATTGAAATTGTGATTGATCGATTAAAAGTGGAAAGGACAGCGCATATCCGTTTGGTAGAAAGTGTGCAGAGTGCTCTGAAACATGGAAACGATCAATTGATGATTATCCGACACGAACCCTTAGGTGATGATACAGATGTTCGTTTATTGTCGAAGCAATTGATGTGTGCCGATACCGGGATTTCGTATGATGAACCTTCACCGAATAGCTTCTCCTTTAATTCTCCCTATGGTTCTTGTCCGAAATGCAAAGGATTGGGAACGGTATACGCTATCGAACTCGATGCGGTGATTCCCGATACATCAAAAAGTATTGCTGATGGCGGTATTGTGCCGTTGGGTGAGGCGCGTGATATCCAAGTGTATCAACAGATCGAAGCTTTGGCAAAATCGTATAAGTTTGATTTGAAGAAACCGATATCTTTTATTCCAGAAAAGGCTTTGAATGTATTGCTGTACGGCAGCGAAGAAAAGGTTGAGGTAGAAATTGATTTTGATCATTCCCCGAAAATGTATGCTACCCAGTTCGAAGGAATTGTGAATATGGTAATCCGTTGGTTTCATGGAACGAGTAGTGATTATGTGCGCGATTGGGCCCAGCGTTTTATGAAAAATGATACCTGTCCGCAATGCGAAGGTCACCGTTTGCGAAAGGAGAGTCTTTGGTTTCGAATAGACAACAAACATATTTCTGAACTCAGTGCCATGAACTTAGGTGAGCTAAAAGCCTGGTTTAAAGGCATACAGAAGCGACTCAATAAAAAGCAAAATCTCATTGCCGGCGAAATTCTCAAAGAAATCAACGAGCGATTAGATTTTTTGTTGAATGTTGGGTTAGATTATTTGTCGTTACATCGTCCATCAGGAAGTATTAGTGGCGGTGAGAGTCAACGCATTCGACTAGCTACCCAAATTGGTTCTAAGTTACAAGGCATCACCTATATTTTAGATGAGCCGAGTATTGGTCTTTACCAGCGCGATAATCATCGACTTATCAAGGCCTTACAGCATTTGCGCGATGTTGGTAATACCGTTATTGTTGTAGAGCATGATAAAGATATTATGTTGCATGCCGACCATTTAATTGATATTGGTCCGGGGGCCGGTAAGTTGGGCGGACATATTGTGAGCGAGGGAGCCCCCAAAAGTTTTATGAAACAGAATACGCCGACCGCCAATTATTTGAGGGGGAAGGCTCGTATCGAAATTCCGGCCGAACGGAGAAAAGGCAATGGACAGTTTATCGAACTGAAAGGGGCTTCGGGACATAACTTGAAGTCGGTGAATGTGAAGTTTCCCTTAGGTAAGTTCATTTGCGTGACCGGGGTTTCGGGGAGCGGAAAATCAACACTCATCAATGATACCTTTTATCCCATATTATCGCAATATGTGTATGGTAGCAAAACAACACCTATGGCGTATAAGTCGGTAAAAGGCATCGAACTCATTGATAAGGTAATTGAAATTGATCAGTCGCCCATTGGTCGTACACCCCGCAGTAATCCCGCCACCTATTGTAACTTCTTTAATGATGTACGACAATTGTTTGCCTCCATTCCTGAAGCAAAAATTAGAGGCTATAAACCCGGACGTTTTTCGTTTAATGTAAAGGGAGGGCGCTGCGAAACCTGCGAGGGCGCCGGGATGAAAACCATTGAGATGAATTTTTTACCCGATGTTCATGTGCATTGTGAACGATGCAATGGCAGGCGGTTTAACCGCGAAACCTTGGAGATTCGCTATAAAGGGAAATCGATTTCTGATGTATTGGACATGACCGTGAGTGAGGCTGTTGATTTTTTTAAACATATCCCTTCTTTATTCCGGAAAGTAAAAACACTAGAAGAAGTGGGATTGGGGTATATTACTCTTGGACAAAGTGCGGTTACCTTAAGTGGAGGTGAGGCTCAACGAGTGAAGCTAGCCACCGAGCTCTCGAAAAAAGATACCGGAAAAACATTTTATATTCTTGATGAGCCAACAACGGGTTTGCATTTTCAGGATATTGATATGTTGTTGCAGGTATTACAAAAACTGGTAGATAGAGGCAATACGGTGTTAGTGATTGAACACAATTTAGATGTTGTTAAAGTAGCTGATTATATTATTGACTTAGGCCCCGATGGTGGCAATGGGGGCGGACAAATTATGGCCACCGGAACTCCCGAAGAAGTGGTAAAAGTGAAGGCCAGTATTACCGGACTCTTTTTACATGAAGAATTAAAGGCCGGTTAATCTTACAGAGAATTCGTTGATTGTCGATCGACTTTTTTGTTGAGCTGTCCTTGATGCCAACCTGAACGAAAGAGGAACGGAGCGTCGCAAATGCGCATCTAGAAAGCACTAGGTCGACTCCCAAACAAAAGAGCGTTGGTCTTAAAACTGCAAGTGCTTTACGGTATTGCCATTATTAATCAATTGCTTAAGCGATTCGATACCGATATGCAGATGTCGTTCCACAAAAGTTGTGGTTACCGACTTATCACTTTCGGCCGTCTTTACACCTTCCGGAACCATAGGTTGATCGCTCACCAAGAGCAAGGCTCCTGTGGGGATATGATTAAAGAATCCCGTAATAAAAATAGTAGCCGTTTCCATATCGATAGCCATGGGCCGTATGCGTTTGAGATATTCTTTAAACACCGTATCGTGCTCCCAAACCCTTCTGTTGGTGGTGTATACAGTGCCCGTCCAATAATCATGACCTTGATCGCGTATGGTAGTCGATATGGCTTTTTCTAACGCAAAGGCCGGCAGGGCAGGTACCTCGGGCGGAAAATAATCGTTACTGGTTCCTTCGCCACGAATTGCGGCTATGGGGAGGATGAGGTCGCCCACTTTGTTTTTGCGTTTGAGTCCACCGCATTTGCCTAAAAACAAAACCGCCTTTGGAGAAATCGCGGTGAGTAAATCCATAACCGTTGCGGCCGATGCAGAGCCCATCCCAAAGTTGATAATCGTAATGCCGTTAGCGGTGGCACATTGCATGGGTTTGCCTTCGCCGATGATGGCGCAGTTATGTTCTTTAGCAAACAGCTGCACATAATTTGAGAAATTGGTGAGCAAGATGTACTTACCAAAATTTTCTAATTCTTCTCCCGTATAGCGTGGGAGCCAGTTCGATACAATCTCTTGTTTGGTCTTCATAGTCGTGATATTTTCTCAAATATACTGGCTTTCGGCTAAGCGATAGAAATCGAATCTTAAGTCATAAGCGGTATGGAGCTGGGGCGTTGCAGCGTAGAGCGAATTCGGAGCAGCAGAAGAAGTCCGATGATTACTAAAACCGCCGTAAAGCCAAACATATATACCGAGCCGAATTGATACCAGATCCATCCGGCGATGATATTGGCCAGTAGTAATACAATGCTACTAATTCCTTCGAAGGCACCGATGGCACTGCCGGTTTCTGATTCGGGAACGGTTTGCACAAGCAGCGCCTTCGTAGTGCTTTGGGTGAAGGCATAAAATAAACCATACAAAACAAAGGTGATGGCTAAATAGTTGCTTTGCTGCAACAGACTAAAAGCGACATAGGTGAGTAAGTAAATGAACATGCCGATAATCAACATCTTTGTTTTTCCAACACGATCGGCGAGTTTTCCTATCGGGAAGGCAAAGACAGCATACACAACATTAAACAAGATGTACATGGTGAGGACATACTTTTCGGTCATGCCCGTTTCGCCTGCTCGTAACAATAAAAACATATCGGAGCTACTCGCCATGGCAAAAATCATCATCACCCAGACAAAGCGTTTGTAGATTTTTGGGGATGTCGAAAAGTAGCGAAGATGTTTTCGTAAAGAGAATATTTTCTTTTCCTGAACCTCAGCTGTTTTCTTTTCTTTTATCAGTAAGGTAAACACAATGGCGGCGATGCCCGGTATCACCGAAAGAAAAAATAAGGATCGGTAGTGACCGGGATAATATTGCAAATAAAGGATTGCGAGTAGGGGACCCAAAATAGCACCGGCAGTATCCATCGATCGGTGAAATCCAAAAACCTCAGCGCGATTACGGGTGTCGCATTCGCGGGCAAGGAGCGTATCACGAGCCCCTGTGCGTATACCTTTGCCAATTTTATCGCTGGCTCTGCCTAAAAAGATAAGGGATGCAATAGAACTAGCTCCGATGAGCGGACGAGACAAGACACTGAGTGCATAGCCAATATTGATAAAGGGCGTTTTTCGAGGGAAGCTATCCGATAAACTACCCATATACATTTTACTGAGTCCGGCAATGCACTCGGCTAACCCCTCGAGAATGCCAATAAATAGGGTGCCGTATCCGATTTGTTTTATATAGAGCGGAATCACAGGATACAGCATCTCACTACTAAAATCGTTGAGCAAACTGATTAGTGAAATGATAAATACCGTGCGTGTAATTTTCCGGAACATGGTACTTAGTAATTCCGTTGCACGCGCGTACGTTCAAAAACAGCAGCCATTAGATTTTGTTCGACATCGTCAAAAATAAGTTTACGACGATTCAAAACTCTGGTAGCAGTATCATTGGCTTTTGCTAATTGATATTCTACAAATCCATTCGCACTGCCCCAACTAAAAGAGGGAATAAAATTACGTGGGAAACCCGCGCCATATATATTGCAACTTACGCCCACCACAGTACCCGTATTAAACATGGTATTGATACCGCACTTCGAATGGTCGCCCATAATGAGTCCACAAAATTGCAAACCTGTTTTCACAAATCGATTAGCCGATTCGTTCCAAAGCTTTACCTCTTCATAATTATTTTTAAGATTTGAATTGTTAGTGTCGGCTCCTAAATTACACCATTCGCCAATGACAGCATTGCCTAAAAATCCATCGTGTGCTTTGTTGGCATTGGCCTGAAAAACGACATTATTTACTTCACCGCCTACTTTACAACCAGGACCTAAGGTTGTGGCGCCATATACTTTAGCCCCCATTTTTAATACGCTTTGTTCGCAGAGGGCAATAGGGCCACGTAACATAGTGCCTTCCATAATTTCGGCATCTTTGCCAATATACACAGGACCGGTTTGTGTGTTAATGATGCTACATTCAACGATAGCGCCTTCTTCGATAAAAACATCATTACCCAGTATCGTATTGGTGCTAGAAATTGGAGCCGATGTGCGTCCTTCGGTGAGTTGTTTATAGTCGGCACGAATGGCCATATCATTCAGGCTAAAAAGATCCCAAAGGTTTTTCAAACTTTGATAAGTGCCCTGATAGGTGATTTGTGTACAATCACCTGGCATGTGAGTGCCATCGAATTGTTGGGTTGCTTCCGCATTGAGTCGAAGAGCAAGCATTTCATTATCATGCAAGAGACATTCACCAAGATTCAATTGTTGAATGGCTATCCGTACTTCGGGATTCGGAAATAAACCGGCGTTAATGAGTAGGTTATCTTCTGCTATCACCAACGGAAATTTTTGTCGAAGATGGAAACGGCTCAGTGACGAGGTAGTTTGTTGACAAAGCAAATTCCATTTTTCAGCCAAAGTAAGAATGCCGCAACGCAAGTCCGAAACAGGACGGGTATGCGTTAAGGGTAAAAGATTATCGTATCGTTGGTCGTCGAAAAGAATAGTATTCATAGTGTGCTTATTGAAGGTCATTGCCTACATCGTTCGAATGTATATCAGGCATCTTGTCTAATTGATTAGAAACAATATGATAGCCACCAATGGCAAAAGGAAGGGCCAGCAGAATAATCATGATGGGACGGTCTACGCCAAACAGGGAAACACCAATCACAATACCGATCAATTCCATCCCTAACCAAGCAAGAATATTTTTAATGACCCAAGGACGAGGGGCAAGACCTTTTTGAATGGCCGTATCACGAATGCGAAACGACAGAAAAATAAGAATAATAATATCTAACATAGAGCGTGTGGGTGACTAATACAGGGTAAAGATGAGGATTCTACACATTAGCCTAAAGAGAAGGCACCTTCTACCAAGGCTTTCTGTTCTTCGGCATGTTTTTTAGCATATCCCGTCGCAGTAGATGCGCTAGGCATACGCGTTAAGTAACCCATCTTCAGAATGCTGTCATCAATATTCATTTTTAAGAAAGAAGCGGCCCCCATATTGCGAGGCTCTTCCTGCACCCAAATCCACTGCGCACCTTTATACTTTGCTTGTAAATCGCGAAGTTGATTCATCGGTAAGGGATGTATCTGTTCTAAACGGAGGATGGCAACATCATTTCTATCCTTCGAAGTTTTGTATTCTAATAAATCAAAATACACTTTTCCGCTGCACAGTAAAACACGTTTAATTTGTTTCGGATCAGCGAGTGAGTCGTCGATAAGTTCTTGGAAGCCACCTTGCATAAACTCGCTGCTTTTGCTGTATGCCTTATTGAGTCGTAGGTTAGCTTTCGGTGAGAAATTAATCATTGGCTTGCGGAAAGGATAACTTACTTGACGACGCAGGGCATGAAAGAAGTTTGCTGCCGTTGTGCAATTGGTGATGATAATATTTCGCTCAGCGCAAAGTTGTAAAAAGCGCTCCATACGGGCACTTGAGTGTTCAGGGCCTTGTCCTTCGTAGCCATGTGGCAACAACATCACCATGCCATTTTGCTTGCCCCATTTTGTTTCTGCGCTGGCAATAAACTGATCAATTATGGTTTGGGCGCCGTTTGAGAAATCACCGAATTGAGCTTCCCAAATCACGAGATTATTAGGATTCGCCATTGCATAGCCGTACTCGAAGCCAAGTACTGCATATTCGCTCAAGAGAGAGTTATAAATGCGGAAACTGCCTTGCTCGTTATTGATTTTACTCAGACGATTATGCGAGCGGGTTCCGTTTTCGTCGTAGATAACGGCATGTCGATGAGAGAAGGTGCCTCGCTGCACGTCTTGTCCACTCATACGCACATCTTTCCCTTCGGCTAATATCGTACCATAGGCCAATAGCTCACCTGTAGCCCAATCAATCTCATCTTGATCGCGATAGAGCTTCAGTTTATCTTCTATCAGTTTCTGCACTTTCTTTAGCGGGGTAAAATCTTCGGGCATTTTCATGATGGCAGAAAATACCGAATCAAACAACTCGCGATTTACCGCTGTTGTTGGCGAATGTAAAAAGTCTTCGTCGGTAGCGCTGCGTAAGGCTAACCAAGCGAGTTCGGGTTCTTGGCGTGTGTAGGGCAGCGGTTTTTGTTTGACTTCATCCAAGCGATCTTGCAAATCGGCCCAGAATACTTTTTCCATTTCTTTGGCCAAAGCCTCGTTGAGGTCGCCCTGCTGTAATAGTTTCTTTACATAAATCTCACGTGGATTCGGATGCTTATCGATTAAGCTATATAAGTCAGGTTGCGTAAACTTAGGATCATCGCCCTCATTATGACCATGCTTTCGGTAGCAAACCATATCGATAAATACATCTCGATTAAATTTCTGGCGGAATCGAAGGGCCAATTCAGCCACTTTCACGACCGCTTCGGGGTCATCTCCATTCACATGAAATACCGGCGCTTGCACCATACTGGCAACACTGGTGCAATAATCGGCGCTGCGGGCATCGTCGAAATTAGTGGTAAAACCAATTTGATTGTTGATCACAAAATGGATGGTACCTCCTGTATAGTATCCTTTCAGATCGCTCATTTGTAGCACCTCATACACAATACCTTGTCCGGCGATAGAGGCATCACCATGAATCAATATCGGTAAAATCTTATCGAAATTGCTGTTATAGAGCAAATCGGCTTTTGCCCGTGCGAAGCCTTCTACCAAAGGATTTACCGCCTCGAGATGAGAAGGATTCGGGGTTAATTGTAAATTGATTTTTTTCTGGTTGAGGGTCAGTACATCACTCTTAAATCCCAAATGATACTTCACATCACCGCTACCCATGGTAGAGTCTGTTGGGGCATTGCCTTCAAACTCGGTAAAAATCTGCTCGTAGGTCTTTTGCAAGATATTGGCTAAGATATTGAGTCGTCCACGGTGGGCCATTCCCATCACCACTTCCGCAACTTCATGTTCGGCAGCTTCGGTAATAATGGCATCGAGAGCGGCTATGGTGCTTTCTCCCCCCTCAATAGAAAATCGTTTTTGACCAATGAATTTTGTATGCAGAAACTTCTCGAAGATGACTCCTTGATTAAGCTTTTCGAGAATGCGCTTTTTCTTTTGTAATGGGATTTCGGAGGTCATCGTTTTTTCGAATTCCGATTCAACCCATTGATAAATTTCTTCGTTGTTAATATAGGTGTACTCGATACCGACAGTGCCTACATACACTTTTTGTAAGTGTTGTATGATGTCTGAAAGTTTCATACCTAGGTTGCCTAAAAGGTAAGAAGCATGAAAAGGGGTGTTGAGGTCTTCGTCGCTGAGTCCAAAATGCGCAAGTTCTAAATGCGCATGTCTGTCTTTACGCTTTCGTATGGGATTGGTGGTGCTTAATAAATGACCGCGCTTTCGGTAAGCTTTGATCAGTTGATAAACACCAAATTCTTTTTGTAGGTTACCTGCAGCTTGAGGGGTAGGGGATGCTTTCGCGGATGATGCTGTTTCCACGGCTTGTCCGTTTTTAGAAGAACCATTGGCAAATTGGAGGGCAAAATCAAAGCCCTCAAAAAACTTCTTTAGTTCCGGATCTACGGTTTCGGGTTGCTGAACAAATTGGCGGTAAATCTCTTCGATATAAGCCGGATGGGATTGGGTCACAAAGGAAAAATCTTTCATTATCATGCTTTTTACGCTGGGTAACAACCAGAAATTAGGACTGGTTTCAAAATCGCGCTAAAATAGGATATTATTTTTTTTAGGACTGAAAATTCTATTCACCGCCTTACTTTTTATCTTGCATCCAATCTGAGATGAGTCTTTTGGAAAACAGGCGATTCAAAAATTACAGAAGAATTTAAAGAAAAATATTCTTTTTCTAAAATTTAATTGTAGTTTCGCACCCTTAAAAATGTATAATGGCTAATCATAAAGCGACCAAAAAAGATACCAGACAAGCAAATAAGCGCCGCGAAAGAAATCGTTATCAGGGAAAAACAACCCGTAATGCGATGCGTGATTTAATGGCTATGACCAGCGAAGGTGAAGCCAAAGATAAATTGAAGAAGGTAGAATCTATGCTAGATAAGTTAGCTAAGCGTAATGTAATCCACAAAAACAAAGCCGCTAACTTAAAGTCTGCCTTAGCTAAGAAAATCAATAACCTAGCTACAGCTGTTGTTGAGGCTCCGAAAGCGCGTAAAGCTTCTCCAAAGAAGGCCGCTAAGTAATTTAGTATAAACATAGTA
>JBEISB010000231.1:0-2709 GCA_040375635.1 Chitinophagaceae bacterium
GACCTACCCCGAAACCCTGCAATATTTGTATCAACAACTACCTATGTTTACGCGCCAGGGGGCCGCTGCCTATAAACCCAACTTAGACAATACGCTTGCGTTATGTAAAGCCTTGGGGAATCCAGAAAAAAAGCTAAAGTGCATTCATATTGCTGGCACCAATGGGAAAGGAAGTTGCAGCCACATGCTAGCCGCTGTATTACAAGAAGCAGGATACAAAACGGGATTATACACTTCGCCACATATTGTAGACTTTAGGGAGCGGATTCGCATCAACGGACAAAAAATTCCGAAGAACAAAGTCGTAGGATTCGCAGAAAAAATACAAACATCGATACAAACCCTGCAGCCTTCGTTTTTTGAAATGACAGTGGCTATGGCCTTCTCCCACTTTGCAGAAGAGCAAGTAGATATCGCTATCATTGAAACCGGACTCGGTGGCTTGCTCGATAGTACCAATGTAATCAAGCCTATCTTGTCTGTAATCACGAATATTAGTTTCGATCATACTGATTTGTTGGGCAAAGAACTCTCAGACATCGCCTCGCAAAAAGCGGGTATTATCAAACCCAATACCCCAGTGATTGTTGGAGAAAAACGACCCGAAACCCATTTCGTATTTACACAAAAAGCTTCAGACGCAAACAGCAAACTGATATGGGCAGAAGAGGAATATCAGGTTGCCGAATCTCGAGTAGAAAATCAACAACTATCGATCGGGCTATTGGCGACAAAATCGCAGCAGACATTTAGCTTGTCATTAGACCTTGTAGGACAATATCAAGAGAAGAATATTTGTACGGTAATGACCGCATTATCTCAGCTACAACATCTACATTTTCCAATTTCTGAAATCGCCATACAGAAAGGGTTACGTGACGTAAAAAAGATAACAGGCTTACGGGGCCGATTCGATATCCTTCAACAATCGCCAACCTTAATTACGGATGTAGCCCATAATGAAGCCGGCATTCGAATGGTTCTCGAACAAATCAATACCCTATCTCATCATACGCTTCATATCATCACGGGCTTTGTAAAAGACAAAGATGTACAACAGGTATTATCTTTATTTCCCTCTAAAGCCATTTACTACTTTACCCAAGCGCCAATTCCCCGAGCACTCCCTTATGCAGAACTGAAGTCCTTAGCCGAATCCAAAGGCTTACAAGGACAAGGCTTTCCCTCAGTGCTATCGGCATTCGAGCAGGCCCAGAAAAATGCCAACAAAGAAGATATCATTCTGATTACAGGAAGCTTCTTCATTCTCGAAGAGATTTATAACCTATTAGAGCCAGAAAACGAAGATTAAACATTTTGTCTTTCTTATCTTTAGCCGCACATTTCATCTATATGCCTACAAAGAACAAGCAACAAAAAAATAATCCACAGGGAAGCAGTCAAACGGCATGGCAAGAGCCTATGATAGGCTCTGTTCAAGCAACGCCGAAACGAATCCTACAAAAATTGCTTCCTTACTGCATTCTGTTTTTTGGAAGTTTACTTCTCTATGCCAATACCTTTCATCACCAATACGCTCTCGATGATGAAATTGTGATTTCTAAAAACGAATATGTGCTCCGAGGAATTGATGGCTTTACTGACATCTTTAGTAAAGATTTGTTCGACAGTTTTTATAAACAGATGAATACCTCAGCTCAACTCGCCGGGGGGCGCTATCGTCCGCTTGCCGTAGCTAGTTTTGCGATTGAACAAGAGTTTATCGGCACCCGCGAAAATGCCAATTTCGAACCTAATAGTTGGGACTTCAACAAAAATGGCATCAAAGACGCAGATGAGGACGTGAATCACGATGGTAATTATAACGAAAAAGATATCAAGTCGAAAGGCTTTGGTATGCGCCATATAAACAATGCAATCTTTTACGGACTCGCCGCTTGCATGCTCTTCCTCTTTCTGAGCACGGTACTCTTTCGCAAAAAAACCTGGATTGCCCTCGCCGCCTCTCTTCTCTTCTTAGCTCACCCCATGCATACCGAAGTGGTTGCCAATGTTAAAAGTCGTGATGAAATTTTTTCTTTCTTCTTTATCATTGCCACTTTGTTTCTGGCCCACCAATATGCCCGGCATCGAAACCTAAAATACCTTATCGCCACTTGCTTGGCTTTTTTCTGTGCCATGTTATCTAAAGAGTATGGCGTAGTACTTTTTGCCCTCGTTCCTCTTTCTCTCTATCTCTTCGAAGAAGACGGATTTAGCCAAAAGTATTTTCGACTCATAGGGGGCATGCTTGTTTTTTTTATGATTTATTACGCCATCCGCTCAAGTATTGTGCAAGGCAACGAATCTAATCTTCAGGATTCAGAACTAATGAATAATCCTTACCTATTGGCAGACGATGGACAAAAACTAGCTACCAAATTGTTTATCTTTCTGAAGTATTTTTTATTGCTCATACTGCCGCATCCCCTTTGTTCTGACTATGGCTATAATAGCATTCCTTACAAAAATTTTGGCGACTGGCAAGTTTGGTTAGGTATCTTATTTTTATTTGGGTCGCTGTTTGCTGCTGCTATCGCTATTCGTAAGAAACACTGGTCTGCCTTCCCGATTGCCTTCTATTTATTAACCATATTATTAGTCACTAACCTCATTTTTAATATTGGAGCCACAATGGGTGAGCGACTTGCCTTTCACGCCTCGTTGGGCTATTGCATATTATTGGGCTTTGGGCTCAATTGGATTTCC
>JBEISB010000223.1:0-2917 GCA_040375635.1 Chitinophagaceae bacterium
GCCGGTTCGGGAGGTAAGGCCCGCGAATTGATGGTGCATACCGAAGCCGAATTAGACGAAATATTGCGTGCGATTGGCAATCGATAATTAGGAATCAGCACATGGGGAAAATACGATTTCGATATCGTTTCCTTGTGCTTTTGAGAAAATATAGCCCAAAAAAAAGTCTGCTCGAGCAGACTTTTTTTATTATCATTTATGTAAACAGAAGGGTTTATTTAAGCACCCCTCTGCTAATCACGATGCGTTGTACTTCTGACGTTCCTTCGTAGATCTGTGTAATTTTTGCATCACGCATTAATCGTTCTACATGAAACTCTTTTACGTAACCATATCCACCATGAATTTGTACGGCTTCGGTAGTAACACTTTGTGCAATTTCAGATGCGTATAATTTAGCCATTGCCGAAGCCATATCGTAATTCAAATGTTGGTCTTTTAACCAAGCCGCCTTCATACATAACATGCGAGCGCCTTCGATTTGGGTAGCCATATCGGCCAGCTTAAATTGTATGGCCTGATGATTCATAATTTCGGTACCAAAAGCCTTACGTTCTTTTGCATATTTTACCGCTAGTTCAAAGGCACCGCTGGCAATCCCTAAGGCTTGTGCTGCAATTCCAATACGACCGCCACTTAATACCTTCATGGCGAAAGTAAATCCGAAACCATCTTCTCCAATGCGATTTTCTTTAGGCACTTTTACATCCTGAAACATAATCGAATGCGTATCGCTTCCGCGTATCCCCATTTTATTTTCTTTACCGCCAACGGTTACACCGGCCCAAGCTTTTTCTACGATAAAGGCATTGATTCCCTTATGTTTCTTGGCGATATCCGTTTGTGCAATTACGAGATAATGCGTAGCCGAGTTTCCGTTGGTAATCCAGTTTTTTGTGCCATTCAACAAATAATGATCGCCTTTATCTTCGGCAATCGTGCGTTGGGAAGTGGCATCACTACCGGCTTCGGGTTCGCTAAGTAAAAAAGCGCCAATCACTTCACCAGAAGCTAGGGGCACAAGATATTTTTGTTTTTGTTCTTCAGTACCATAGGTTTCTAAACCCCAACAAACCAGCGAGTTATTTACGCTCATGCAAACAGAGGCAGAAGCATCTACTTTCGAAATTTCTTCCATCGCTAATACATACGAAATCGTATCCATACCGGCACCTCCATATTTAGGGTCTACCATCAGGCCCATAAAACCTAACTCACCCATTTTTTTCATTTGCTCGGCCGGAAACTTTTGGTGTTCGTCTCGCTCGATTACGCCGGGCAACAATTCGTTTTGGGCGAAGTCGCGGGCGGCTTGTTGTATCATGAGTTGCTCTTCTGTAAGCTGAAAATTCATATTGCGAATATTTAGGGGGCAAACATAAGTCAGGATTGGGAATGTTACAAATCACGAGTCTAACACCGCCTAGGAAAAGGTATTGGTTTTCGTTATCATTTATTCACATCTCTCTTGATATTTTTAACAAATGCTCCCATCTCATTCGGTTACTTTTGTTGCCATGAGGAAAAATCTATTCCATACTTTATCTATATACTTGTTTATTCTGGTGCTGGTATCTTGCGATTTCAGTAATCGATCGCAAGCCGCGGTGCCAGATACTACCCCACAGTTTAGTCGCGTAACCCTCAGTTACATCGATAGTACCGACCCTGGCATCAGAAGTATGATTCGCTGTTTAGATACCTTTTACCAGCGACAAATACTGGCGGGATTTAATGGCAGTGTGTTGGTAGGATACAAGGGCAAAATTTTATACGAAAGATATTATGGGATAAGCCAGCTGCAAAGTGGAGCACGTTGGTCGCCCGAAACCCAAAGTCAACTGGCCAGTACCTCCAAAACCCTAACGAGTGGCGCCATATTATTATTGAAAGATAAAGGCCTGCTCAATTTAGACGACCGTGTTTGTATTTATCTACCGAGTTTCCCCTACAAAGACATCACCATCAGGATGCTACTTAATCACCGAAGTGGCCTTCCCGATTATATCAAATTTGCTCCCAAGCCGGTCAATAAAAAATTCTTGAATAATACCGACATCGTAAATCTGTTTGTCAATAAACGGCCTCCATTAAATTTCAAAAGCAATACCTCCTTCCGATACAGCAATTCGAATTATGCCATCTTAGCGGCTATTGTAGAAAGTGTCAGCGGTATGAAGTTCGGTTACTTTATGAAGCGGTTTGTGTTTACCCCCATCGGCATGGATCAAAGCTTTGTGATAGACCCTAACGAAGAACGTTGTTGCACTGCTGCCTTTTGTTATGATTATCGTTGGCAACTCGAACCTGATATGCATTTTGATGGCGTGGTTGGCGATAAGGGGGTTTATAGTACCGTTAAAGATTTATACAAATGGGATCAGGCTTTATATTCAGGTAAGTTTATTAAACCCGCTACGCTCAAAGAAGCATACGCTCCGTATAGTTTTGAAAAACCGGGTGTAAAAAATTATGGATTAGGATGGCGTATGTTGAATTATCCGGATGGCGTGCAGATTATTTATCACAACGGATGGTGGCATGGGAACAACACTTGCTTTTATCGTTTTATTCAAGACAATTTTACCATTATTGTCTTGGGAAATAAATACAATAAAAATATTTATCATCAACCGCAGCAGATTTACAATATTGTGATGAATAAAAATAATGTAGAACAAGGTTTGGATCCAGACGAATAATGGATTTGAAATAAGGATTCAACAAACCACTACCCTATTTATAATTCTTTAATGCCGAGTTCGTGCAAGGTTTGTAGTTTACTTACGGTGGTTTCTAGATTAGAGAGTGCGATACCGATTTTCATTTCGCAAAACAAGGTCATTTCTTGTGAGAGCACATTGACTTGTTGTTGTTTAATCACACGCATTACCTCATTCATTAATGGATAAGGAAA
>JBEISB010000037.1:0-14268 GCA_040375635.1 Chitinophagaceae bacterium
CAATGCTCACCCGTATGACCAATAGTACTGTTGACCAAAGCCGGAGCACTAACGGTTTCTTCTGCAACCAAGCTACCTTGCTTGATAGTTTTGATTAGATTATACAACATCACAATAAAACCACTTAAATAAATTGTACCGCCTAACCCACGCAATAAGTATAATAACTTAATCCGAACTACCGTATCCATAAACGTATATCGCAAAATACCATCAGGCGTAAATTCACTCCAGCTAAGACTTTGAGAGAATCCTGCCCAGTACATCGGAATCGCATATAATAAAATCCCTAAGGTGCCTAGCCAGAAATGGGTATTCATTAATTTTTTAGAATACATCGTTGTATTAAACAAACGTGGCATCAACCAATACAACATCGCGAAGGTCATAAAGCCATTCCAACCCAAAGCACCTACATGCACATGCGCTACCGTCCAATCCGTAAAATGTGAAATTGCATTTACATTCTTTAAAGATAATAACGGGCCTTCAAAAGTAGCCATACCGTAAGCTGTTACAGCAACCACCATAAATTTCAATACGGCATCTTCACGTACTTTATCCCAAGCACCGCGAAGCGTAAGTAAACCATTAAACATACCTCCCCATGAAGGGGCAATCAGCATTACAGAAAAGACAGTCCCTAAAGACTGTGCCCAGCCAGGTAATGAAGTGTATAATAAGTGGTGCGGTCCCGCCCAGATATATAAAAAGATTAGCGCCCAAAAGTGTACAATGGATAAACGATACGAATACACGGGACGACCAGCCGCCTTTGGCAAGAAATAATACATAACCCCCAAATACGGTGTAGTTAAAAAGAAAGCTACCGCGTTATGTCCATACCACCACTGCACCAAAGCATCCTGCACACCTGCGTATACCGAATAACTTTTGGTAAGCGAAATTGGCAACTCAATAGAATTGACAATATGCAACATCGCAATGGTCACAAATGTGGCGATATAAAACCAAATGCCCACATACAAGTGTTTTTCGCGACGCTTGATGATGGTTCCAAACATATTCCAGCCAAAAACAACCCATACCACAGCAATCAAAATATCGATAGGCCATTCTAATTCGGCATATTCCTTACCCGTAGTAATACCCAATACTAGGGTTAGTGCAGCCAAGACAATGATTAGCTGCCACCCCCAGAAATGAATTTTGCTGAGTACATCGCTAAACATCCTTGCTTTTAATAATCGTTGCAAAGAATAATAGACCCCCATGAAAATTCCATTACCCACAAAGGCAAAAATCACCGCATTGGTGTGAAGAGGTCTTAGGCGTCCAAATGTTGTATAGGGTAATTTAAAATTTAGCGCCGGGTAATACAACTGAAAGGCGATGATAACACCCACCAGCATACCCACAAGTCCCCATAGCATTGTAGCAAAGGCAAAATTTTTAACGATCCTGTTGTCATACTTAAAAGTTTCCATTTCCATGAGATAGAAGTTTAATTGTCATTTTCTTTAGTTTCATCTTCAAATAGCATTCGAACAGAAGGAGTATGCATATCATCGAACTGTCCTTGTTTGGTATTCCAGACAAAGGCTACCAAAAAACCAATAGCTACCGTGAGACTACATCCGATTAATAATAACATTACACTCATCGACCAATCTATTTGAGACTTCAAAAGTATCCTTCATCCATACGGCTTGCCATGATGAACATCCGCGCCTTACATGATTTAAATCATACCGATAATGTATACTTCCAGGCAAAGTAACGAGACAGGATAAAACTTATACCCACGATGCTGATCGTACTCACGGGCATCAATATAGCGGCAACTACCGGAGTAAGCAATCCTCGCATAGCAAACGATAGTCCGATTATATTATACAACAAAGACACAACAAAAGCGACGTATAAAATGGTATTGGTGCTACCCACAAATTGCAATAGTTTCTGCAATCGATGTATACGATTCGCCTTGAGAATCACATCGCAAGCCGGCAAATAATTCTGATCTTGCTCGATAACAGCTATACCTGCATCACTTTGTTCAAAAGCATTGGCATCATTTAAACCATCACCAATCATAACCACAGTATGATTTTGGGATTGCAACGATTTAATATATGCGGTTTTATCCTCAGGCAAGCAATGAAAACGAAGGTTATCCGTCGACGAAAACATATCTGCTAAATGAAGCTTTTCGGCATCATTATCTCCACTTAACAGATGCGTATCGTATTGATTCCGTAAAGATTTCAATAAAGGAAATATTGATTCGCGGTATTGATTACGGATTTCGAAATAACCCGCCACTTCCTTATCGATAGCAACAAAAACCCGTGTAAAAGAATTCGAAAATAGAGTAGTAATGCCTAACCATTGCTGTGATCCTAACTGCACATGTAAACCATTTGCCCTTCCTGAAATTCCTTTACCGTCTTGTGAAACAAAATCAGTTACATCCATAGCTACGTTACCATCGATAAACTTAGCTATCCTTCGACTTAAGGGGTGTATGGAAACATTGGCTACCGCAAAGATAGCTTCGCACTCATTCGCCTTCAATTCGCGTCCAATAAAATCAATCTCTGATTGATGCGAATGGGTTAATGTACCTGTCTTATCAAAAACTAAGGTGTCTGCATCTCGTAATTTTTCTAATACCGCCGCATTCTTTATAAACATGCCGTTCCCTGCCAATATCGTGAGCATATTTCCATTGGTAAATGTGGTACTTAATAACAGCGCACAAGGGCATGCCACAATCCAAACAGTAATTAATGACTTCAATCCAACACTATATTCGCCATGACCCACCCAATACATACAAGCTGCAAACCCTAAAAACAGTACGATAGCCGAAAACCATAGATTCATTCGTTCGGCGGTAAAAAATGTATTGGCATCGTACTTATTGTACAAACGACTATTCCATAATTGAGTAATATAACTTTGTGATGGCGACTTACTAATGGTAAGATTTACTAAGCTCGATTTCAACATCGCTCCGGCATAGATGATTTCGTTTTTATGTTTCTCAACCCAATTGCTCTCGCCAGTGACAAAACTATAATCGAACCAAGCCGAATCGTTCATCAATAGAGCATCTGCCGGTATCACTTCGTTGTTACGAATGACAATTTGGTCGCCAATCGCTGCAGCCGTTAAAGGAATATTGACTTCTTTACCCGCTATCCATTTATTAACAGATATCGGAAGATATGAGGCATAGCTTCTTTGGAAACTTAAGTAATGGTAACCCTTATTTTGAAAGAAACGACCGAGCAACATAAAGAATACAATACCACTCATACTGTCGAGAAAGCCCAATTTATGTTCGAAGACAATTAAGTAAATGCTAACGCAAAAGGTAATTAGAATCGCTAAGGCAATAGGTACATCAATATTGATACGCTTTTGTTTTATATGCTGCCAAGAGCTCACAAAAAATTCTTGGGCACAATAAAAGAAAACGGGCAAGGAAAGACTTAACGAAACGTAATTAAAAACATGATTCAACATACCATCATTCAAAAAATGGCCACCAGCAAAATAATCTGGAAAGCTGAGCATCATTATATTTCCAAAACAAAATCCAGCAATGCCAATCTTGTAAATTTGAGAACGACTTTCTTTTTTTTGCTGCTTGGCTTGTAAATCATCAAGCGACAAATTGGGTTCATAACCAATTTTCTTCAATAATATCACTATGTCTTTCAATGAAGTCTCCTCGCTATTATACACAACCTGCAATTCCTTTTCCATAAAAGTTACCCGCGAAGATTGTATGCCTGTATTGATTTTGTGCAAATTCTCAAGCAACCAAATACACGAGCTGCAATGCATACCCGGAATGCGAAATTTTACATGAAAAATATCGCCGTCTTTAAAGTGTATGAGCTTATCGGCTACGGAGGCATCGTCTAAAAAGTCGTAATAGCTACCTACTCGTGGCAATTGTTGAGAAACACCCGGACTGCGTGTAATCGAATAATACGTACATAGTTCGTTCTGTTCAAGAATTTCGAAGACCGACTTACAACCCACACAACAAAAATCTTTTTCATGAAAGTGTATGCGTTCACCGCGACATTCTTCGCCGCAATGATAACAAACCGTATTATTCTCTGAAATAATCTTACCCATACAGATATCAATGAAAGGTAAAGATGCAAATCCTAAACCTTATCCTTGATGATATGTGTGCTTGCTGTAACTGATTTAAATCATATAATGGATAGGCTTAAACAGCCTGATCTAAAAAAAAGCCAAAGGAAGTACCTACATCGGGGGTACTGCGACAGGTTACCGTATGATTATGCGCTTCAATGATATGTTTCACAATGGCCAAACCTAATCCGCTTCCTCCTTCATTGCGAGAACGAGCGGCATCTGTTCTGAAAAAGCGTTCAAAGACACGAGGTACCATATCCTCTTGAATGCCCATACCATTATCGGTAACTTCGATAAATACCTCATGGACATCCACAAAATAAATCCCAGTATTCGTTTCGCCATGCACCTTACCGTAAGTAATTGAATTCTCTACCAAATTCACCAATACCTGCTTGATTTTAGCTCTGTCGGCATGCACATAAATATCATTTTCACATCCTTTTTTAATTATCAGTCTTATTTCTTTTTTAGCTGCCTTTTGCGAAAATTCTTCATAAACATCCCGAATCAAATCTTGTATCACAAAATTTTGTTTGCTAATCGGTACCTGATTGGCTTCGATGCGAGAAATCTGATCGAGATCTTTCACCAAATCAGACAAGCGATCTAAGCCCCGAGCTGCCTTTTGCAAAAAAGCTTGATTCACATTCGGATCGTGCAGAGCCCCATCAATCAACGTTTCTATATAACCTTGTGCAGAAAATATGGGTGTCTTTAATTCGTGGGCGAGATTCATTAAAAACTCACGGCGAAATTCTTCATTACTCTGTAATCGCTCTATTTCTACCTTACGTTCTTCGGCCCAACGTTCTACCTCCTCACCCACTTCGTCTATTGTTTTAGGGGGTAATAATTCTTGGGCGTAAAACTCTTCGCGTTTCGTGGCCTTGGTTTGAGAAATAAATTTATAGATGAGTTTGATTTTCCGATATACAAATTGTTCAATCAGATAATAACTAATAGAATAAGAGATAATCGCTGTAATTCCGGAAACGATAAGTACAGATTTCCACGCGCCGGTAAAAATAAAAACCATAATCCCGCAAGGCATAGCAACCCCAAGGGTTATAATCAGGGCCATCTGAGCAGGTGAAATATTTTTATTGCGCAACATGTAACGAAAATAAGACTTATTAGGCTTCGAATTTATAGCCTACGCCTTTAATCGTTTGGATATAGTCGACATTCATCTTTTGACGAATCTTACGAATATGTACATCAATCGTTCGGTCGCCCACAATAACTTCATTGCCCCAAACGGTATTCAAAATCTCATTACGTAAAAATACTCGTCCGGGTTTAGACGCCAACAAGGCAAACAATTCAAATTCTTTTCTTGGGAGTTTAATTTCTTCTCCTTTAAATACCACAATAAACTTTTCGCGATTGATTTCCAGATCTTTAAACATCAAAATATTCGAATCTCCGCCCTTATTAATCCGACGAAATGCCGAATGAACCCTCGAAATGAGCACTTTGGGTTTGATCGGTTTCGAAATATAATCATCACCCCCAGCTTCAAGTCCCCGGATTTCCGAAGCTTCATCAGACAGAGCCGTTAAAAAGATAATGATGGTATTATCAAATTCAGGATTCGCTCTGAGTTCGATACAAGTTTGGATACCGTCTTTATGGGGCATCATCACATCCATCAAGATTACCTCGGGTTTGAAGCCTGCGGCAATTCGCAAGGCATCTACCCCATTCACAGCACTTTGTACTTCATATCCATTCGCTTCGAGATTATAACGGATAATTTGTACAATATCCTGTTCATCATCTACAACGAGAACTTTACCGACCTTCTTATCCATACACAGTTTTTACAAAAGTAACACGGGTTTGACCGATTGAATATACGCCTGAATTATGTTATTGTTAAGTGTGCCAATAGAAGTGATGCCTTACCGATTAATTTCTCGTTTGGTTTGCTCGAGGTTTCTTTGGGCTTCTTCTATCTGTTGATTGGCTTCGCGCTCGCTGGCCTCTAGCGTTTGTTTTACTTCTCGCTTGGTTTGCTCCAGATTTCTTTTCGCTTCTTCTATCTGCAAATTGGCATCACGTTGTGCCTCTTCAAATAATTGCTTCGCATCGTGCGAATTACTTTCGTCGGTGCTACTCCAGCTATTGTCGGGATGTATGGCAAAATAGGTATCAGATTGCTTATCGCCAATGCGAATCATCTTATCTTTTTTATCAGATTCATCGTCTGAATCTTCTACCCTGTATTCGATATGTTTATCACTTACATGAACACTCAAATTCATCTGACGTCGAAAATCTTCACTCACCAAAATCACTTTATTTTTAGGGATATAGATGGTTACTTTAATATTTTGAAAGTGATAGGGTTGCTTGTTTGTTACAAAAAGCATGGGAGATAAATAGATGGTATTGTCAACGACCTGATAATTATAGTTAACCATATCGGCATTGGACGAAGCTATATTTCGGTTAGAACCAAATGATGAGCGTTCTATTGCCATACTAAACAAAGTATCGTTGGTGTATTTATACCTTACGCGTACTCCACGAATTTCATATCCATCATTGGTACAATGCAACAATCGATCAAAACTATTTACTTCAAAAAGTACTTTTTCTTGCAGGATTGAATCGGGATGTAATGCCTTAATCCATAAGGTATCGCTTTGATTAGGCAAAGACACCGATGCGCTTTTGGTGATATACGTTGTATTGCCTTTTCCTAGATTGATAATGAGCGAAAACAATGCTATCCATCCCATTACATTGAATAAGGTAAACGTTACGCGTATCGGACGATTTTTACCCCGGTATCCTGCCAAACGGCGTATCACCCAAATTACAAAGCCCGTAAATGGAATGACTATCAAACCGAAAATAATGAGCAATGCTAATATTTTATTGAGCGTACTAAAAAGTATAATATTGGCAACATGATAGGAGAAGAACCCAACCACACTAACGCTAATTAAACTAGGAATAGCTACCATCAAAAAGAAACCCAGAAAAATATAAGCAAGGACTTTTAAAAATCGATTAATCCCCGAATGACTTTTTTGCGCAATTTCATTAACCGAGGTTGGATTTTGAATGGTAGAAATATTAATCGGTTCTCCTTTTAGCAACATGTAATCGGTATTAGATTTTGCCAATGGAACAATAAACCAAAGAATAAGATAAGTTATAAAGGAGAACCCGGCAAACGAATCACTTAAATGATGAAAACCATGTTTATGCCAATGCCATGAACTCGTAAACATAGCCACTAAGAAAGGGGCCACAAAAATGAGACGCACTAACCAAGTTTCGGCATTAAAGAATTGCGCCAAACCACTGCAAACACCTCCCAATACTTTGTCTTTAGGATTGCGAAATAGTTTGCGTGTGATATTATCCTTTAAATAGGCTGTTGGCAATACAATCCACAACAATACATACGCTAAAATACCCAAGTTAAAATCAAAGAAGGTAGCAATATTAAAGATCGTAAAGAGTACAAATACCAATCGAACGGCTATAGGATCTATATTGAAATAATTGGCAATACCACTACAAACACCAGCAATTACTTTTCCTTGTTTATTTTTATTTCGGTACAAGCGTTTCTTTTCGTTGCCTTCATTTGGAATTGTGGTACTCGCTAAAGGTTCGGCACCTAAGTCAGAGGGTTTACCGATGATATTGATGAGCTCAAGAATATCTTGTTCGCTTATTGGTGAGGTACCGGCATTATTTTTTTGTTCGAGAATTTCGGCCATCCGATATTGTAAATCGGTAAACGTTTCGTCGCCTCCGTCTTCTTTTAGGAAATAATTTTTGAGTTCATTTTCGTATTGTTGAAAGATCTCATAGGCCTTTTCTTCGATGCTGATGTTACGGCCCTGATAACTGATTTGTATTATTTTTTCCATGATAAGATATTGTTTGTTTTTAGTATTTAGGTTGAGTAATTTTATTGACCGCTGTGCTGATTTCATTCCAAGTGGCTTCGAGCGATTCGTAAAATTGTTTGCCAGTGCTCGTCATGCTAAAATATTTTCGTGGTGGACCACTATTGCTTTCGACCCAGCGGTAATCGAGATATCCTGCGTTTTTTAATCGGGTAAGCAAGGGGTATAAGGTGCCTTCTAGCACTTGCATTCCCGAGTCTTTCAGTTCGTTGGCGATATCGCTCGGATAAGCTTCTCCCCGCTGAATAATGGAGAGGATGGCAAATTCGAGAACGCCTTTCTTCATCTGACTTTGTATATTATCGGTATTGATGCCTGTCATAATTTTTGATTTACAAAGCAAACCTATTGTCTAATCAGGTACTTTGTATTACTTAATACTAATCTTAACTTACTATTAATTAATAGGCAGTATTGAGTGGTGGGTAGATGCAATGGAAAATTTGGCTTCTGAGGCAACTAATATCGTATCGTAAACTGCCGACAAACCATACTGCCGATGAACGGAGCGTCGCAAAACCGAATCTAGAGAGCAGTTTGATGATGTCCAAAAAAAGACCGCCAGAAAAATGGATAGACGCTATTTGCAGAAATTAAACAAAAAAGCCTTGATCGACCCATTCTTTGCCATTTATGAATGACTCGCCTTCACCAAGCCTAGGCTAAAGTAGATTCATACTTACAAGGAATGCGCTTGCCGATGCACCCAACCGATTGCCTCTCCATGTGGGTTTTGCCAAAGAGTATTGCTAGTTAGCTTAGGCTTGGGTTGATTCTGTAAAGCCTTCATTACCGTTTGTAATACATCTTCTACCTGTATCCACTGCATGCAGATATTACTTCCTCTGCAAGGAGCCATTTCGAAGTCGTGGACACAAGGACTGCAATACACAGACTTATAAATAGGATATGCATTTTGTGGAAAGATGTATTGGTTTGGCGAACAGGGGCCAAATAAACACACCACCGGCGTTTGCACACAAAAAGCAATATGCATAGGTCCCGTATCATTGGTAATCATCAACTTCGCTCCCCGTATCACATCAATCAACACAGATATCGATAAGTTACCTGCAGTGTTGATGGTTCTGTCTGTAGGACAACTTTCTACGATCTTTGTTGTGTACTCTTTTTCTGCAGCAGATCCAATAAACAGAAAATTATATTCAGGATACTGTATCGCCAATACTTGAATTAAGTTGATAAAGTAAGGTGCCGGCCAACGACGCTCAAGTCTTAAATCAGATGCGTTTGGATTG
The DNA here is from genome assembly GCA_040375635.1 of Chitinophagaceae bacterium. GTDB lineage: Bacteria > Bacteroidota > Bacteroidia > Chitinophagales > Chitinophagaceae > OLB11. The sequence goes on from JBEISB010000037.1 coordinate 9,344, forward strand.
ATAACGATATAAGGCGTATTCGTAAGCGCGGGAAATTTATCTATCTGACTGAATGATTCTAAAGTATGATGATCAGAAACAGTACCAAATGCAGAGGCAAACTGCAGATAGACTTTCGATACCGGCAAGCGAGTATTAAAATACATCATGTGTGTATAGATGCCCATGCGAAAAGAACTCGATCGCAAATAAAATCCAAAACGATTACGCGATAAAGTGAGTGCCGCAAACAAAGAACTAAAATCTGAATAAATTTCTAAATCAATATATACACCCGGTCTTTTTTTGATAAGCTTGAACAGCACCTTGGCGCAGGAGCTTAGCAATGAAAAAAATCCCTTATCATGAATGGTAAGCACCGAATTGATGGTAGGAATTTGCTCTAATAAACTAAGATTTCCTGCTGTACTCACAAACACAATTTCGGCATGAGGAAATCGTTCACGAAGGGCCTTCAGTAGCGGGGTGGCTTGTAAAATACTACCCATGCCTTTGAACTTGCAAACAACAATCGTTTTAAAATCTTGTTGCAAATTATGATCAGGACGCAATAGTTTTCCAGCCAAACGAACTGCATAATTCATCAAAATAGCAGCAGGCCGAGCTACATACTTATCGATTCGGATTTGCGTGCGGGTATTCATTTTGTCGGTTCGCAATAATACACGATCGAATCGGCATCTGCACCCGTCAGACGTAATTGTTTTTTACCCACTGTATACCAAAGATACTGATTGCTTAATCGAACTTGATAGACCGAATCACTTGAACGTGTTTGAAAACTATAAGCACATTCTGTTGTAGAATCTTTTTCTATCGTAAGGCGAACATGACCCGACGTTGGATGTGAGAGGTATACTTGCAACCAAATACCGGGCTTAGCTGCAATCGAATTTGGCACATCGGTAATGGCTTCTTGGGTGCAAGACAGCGCGGCCATTAGGCGTCCTAAGGCTTGGGTATGTTTACGATAATATTGGGCAATATAGAGAGCGGCATATTGATAATCGTGTGTGGCTTCTCGCATCGAAAGCGTATCATTTTCGCCAACAGGTAAGTAATTCAAAGGCTTGGCTATCCAGATGCTTCGCTGATTGATAATACCCATTGGTTTATAATGGGTGTAAATAAATTCGGCATAGGCATACTGACGCAAGGCATTGGGCACAGCATCACAGGCATCAAACCAATTGGGAGGCGCATGACTATACACAACAACCGGAATGGCTGCCGTATCCCAATTTCGAATATCATATTGTTGAATCGAAAGACTTACCGCATTTTGTGTATTCTGGCAGAAATAAGAAGGAATACGACGCTGTGTATAATAGTATAACATAGGCGAATTCGAGAAATCGAAAAAAGTTTGTTGGGCACGCAAATGTGTTTTTAAAAAACAATCAAAGCTTCGATATTCTTTATCGGCAAACGTATTGTCAATCTGGGTGCGACCTACCCTATCTCTTGTACACCATTCCGTTTCTGGATGCAGCAAAGTAGTTTTTGTAAGTAGAGAATCGATAAAAGATGGCGATTGAGATAACGGGAAATAACTGATGCAAACCACTGCCCCGAAACCCGTTAAGGTAAAGATTATGAATCGGTAGGATGATAAACGCTTCGGAATGAATCCAGCTATACTTAGCGCTAAGGCGAGATAAAAAGTAGCCGCTAAAAAACTATCATTGCCTTCCATAAAATTATGTCGAACCAAACCCCGTTGAAAATTAAATAAAACCAACAGGTGAAAGAAAACAGCAGCATACAACAATACATCGGTGCGGCGATGTTGATGCATATACCAAACTAATGCGATGATAACAGCCAAAGAAAAAATTGGAATACCCGCGTAAAATATAAACACATGTTGGTCAAAGGCGTTAGCCAACAAGGCATAACCATGGGCCTGATTGGATGATACATACTGCATGGCTAATTGTGCATGCCTAATCAAATCAATCGGTGGTCGAAAACATAAAAGGACTAAGCCACCTGTGATTAGCAGTAAAAACAGGATTGAGAAAGATTGTATCCATGCCTTATGTACTATTTTTTTTCGTTCTATAAATAAGCCCATAACAATGAATACCAAAGCACTCATACAAGCGGCTACCCCTGTATCGAGGCGCCAGAAAATAAGCAGTAAGCCCAAGAGTGCAGAGCCCACAATGGTTATAGACTTTTGTTGTTGAACGACTTTGTGTACCTGAAATAATAGAACCACCGAAAAAAATAAATGCAAGGAAAACAAATTCTCTACATAAGGAAACACGAGGATAAAAAGGAAAACCGAAGCCGGATTTTTAAACCAGCGAAGCAAGGCCCAAAAGATGAGAACATAAAATAGTAACGTATACAAACATTCGTAGACTAAAAAATCGGGCCGGCCTTCTGTATAACCAAATAAGGCATGAAATATTATCCCATAGAATTGTTCCGAAAACATGTGCGAACTCATAAAATCAATACCGGGCCATTCATGAAATCGAAACATTCTTAATTGAGCATTGGCAGGATTGGCATATTCGAAAAAGTCAGTGCTTTGTGCCATTACCGGCTGATAGAAACGCAACCACAATAGGCCAATAAGACATGAAAATGAGTACATCCATAAAACCCCTCGCTGAGAGAATTGGATGCGCGAGACAAAGGCTAACAAAAAAACAAGTCCTACCAACGAAGCTGTTAATCCCAAAATGGAAATAGGGATAAGTCGATGTGCTTCGGAATAAAACCAATACTCTACAGCTAGTATCAAAGCAAAAGGCGTGCTGCATAAGGGCAAGAAAATCCGAAAGTACTTAGCGTTATCTAAGGGAAGTGCGATCAAGAACAATGTGCTTAATCCCAAGGCAATCACAAATACGGGTAAAAACCATATTGATAAAGAAACCCCAGATAGCCCTACCCAAAAACAAACCCATATGGCCAAACAAACTAGCTGAAACAGCGAATCGGGTTTCGCCAACTTCTTACATCTTTGCACAACATTGGCCATGCTATAGGCAAACAGCGCATAAAAAAAACACAGACTAATAATTCGTAAGCCGAGATAAGAACGTATCCCTAAGAGATGCGAGAAACAGAGCACGAATCCAAATACAGAAAGGGTTTGCACCGAATGATATTGCGATAACGTGAAGTTTGTTTTGCTAAATATCCAGACAAACAAACGATAACCTATCCAACCGACAAGTGGAGTAAGGGCAACTAATAAATAATAAAATCGAATTCGAGTCCCGATATCATAACCCAACGCAGTGGCTTGTCCAAGGAATAACTCTGTTGGTTGCCGTAAATAAAAAGAAGTATGCTCTAAGGCTGTAATTCCTCCCAAAGCAATAAGAAACAACGCACATAGAACCGCCGTTACCGACCTACTTTGCATATATAGTGCAGACAGAAACATAAGGGCCCAAGATAAGAAATTCGTGTTGAAGACCACCGCATATTAATACCCGGTATTTAAAAAGGGAAGTAAATTGTTTACCTGGCGATATTGATGCAGACAGTATAGTCTTCCGAAGGGAGTGACACAACCCCGCTGACTGTAATTATTTAGCTCATAAAAAAAGTGGCTGTCTCGATGGAGGCAGCCACTTTTAATTTATCACACTAAAAACAAAGTTTACTTCGTTTCTTCTACGATTTCTGCATCTTGTACATCATCGTTGCCACCAGCTTGTGCATCATCTTGGGCAGCGCCCGGAGCAGATTGCTCGTTCATCGCCTTGTACAATTCTTCGCTAGCCGCTTGCCAAGCCTGATTTAAGCCTTCGAGTCCGGTTTCGATAGCCGGTAAATCTTTGGCCGCATGAGCTGCTTTCAATTTACCTAATGCGTCTTCGATAACACTTTTCTTCTCGGCCGGAATCTTATCACCATAATCTTTCAATTGCTTTTCGCTATTGAAGATTTGACTATCGGCCATATTCAACTTTTCGATTTCTTCGCGAAGTTTCTTGTCAGCATCTTCGTTCATCTTCGCATCATTTTTCATGCGCTCGATTTCGTCTTTACTCAAACCGCTACCCGCTTCGATACGTATGTTTTGTTTTTTACCTGTTCCTTTGTCGGTTGCACTCACTTGAAGTATACCATTGGCATCGATATCAAAGGTTACTTCGATTTGTGGTACACCACGCGGTGCCGGAGGAATGCCATCGAGGATAAATCGGCCCAGATTTTTATTGTCTTTCGCCATTGGGCGCTCCCCTTGCAAAACATTAATTTCTACACTTGGTTGATTTTCGGCAGCCGTAGAGAATGTTTCAGATTTCTTGGTCGGAATGGTAGTATTGCTTTCGATTAGCTTTGTAAACACACCGCCTAAAGTTTCGATACCTAAAGAAAGAGGGGTAACATCGAGCAACAAGACATCTTTTACTTCACCCGTAAGAACACCCCCCTGAATAGAAGCACCGATGGCCACTACCTCATCCGGATTCACGCTCTTATTTAGTTTTTTACCAAAGAATCGTTCAACAACCTCCTGAATTTTTGGGATACGGGTACTACCTCCTACCAAAATCACCTCATCTAAATCTTTGGCTTCGATACCGGCATCTTTTAAGGCTTTGCGACAAGGTTCGAGGGTACGCTCTACGAGAGAGTCTACCAATTGCTCAAATTTAGCGCGGGTTAATTTTTTTACTAAGTGCTTAGGCACATTATCTACTGCGGTGATGTAAGGTAAGTTGATTTCGGTTTCTGTTGCCGACGACAACTCAATTTTTGCTTTCTCAGCGGCTTCTTTCAAACGCTGCCAGCTCATAGGGTCTTTGCGTAAGTCTACGTTCTCTTCAGCCTTGAATTCACCAGCCAACCAATCCATCACGCACTTATCGAAATCATCTCCTCCTAAGTGAGTATCTCCGTTGGTAGATTTTACTTCAAACTACCAACTTCCCTCTCATCAATGCCGC
>JBEISB010000200.1:0-3653 GCA_040375635.1 Chitinophagaceae bacterium
CTCCGCGTAAATAAATTATGAATTATCTTTAATCGCAAAGACCGCAAAGGAATTACTCGCAATGGGCGCAAAGAAATACAGCACTCTACCTTCTTTGCGTGAATAACTCTAAATACTTCGCGTAGATAGTTAAGCAGAACCGATGCTGTTAGAAATTGATTGGTTAACGCCGAAAAAAAAGAATAAATCCCATAATATTACTTACCCTCGCGAATGAGCCCGTGCAATATTTCAATTTGGGTTTGTATGCTTTTGTCGTGTATGAGCTGAAACAGTTTAGTGACAAATACGGCATCGAGTTGATTGCTAGCGCCCCATTGAACGCGAGTTTCAACAATTTCACGCCAACGTTCGATTTGATAAATAGGCATATTGTTGGCCGCTTTGATTTCTCCGAGTTGTTTTACCAAATCCATCCGCTTGCCAATCAATTCCACAATCTCAGCATCCATGCTGTCAAGAATTTGTCGCATCTCCTCGATCTCACCTGAGGCATCGCTGGCTTTTCCGTGACGTAATGTAAGTTTCCCTAATAACTCAGACAATTGCTGAGGCGTAATTTGTTGCTTAGCATCACTCAGGGCCTTGTCGGGATTGGGATGAGTTTCAATCATGAGTCCATCAAAATCCAAATCCATAGCACGCTGCGCGACTGAAAATAACAACTCGCGATTGCCGCAAATATGACTCACATCGCAGATGATTGGCAAACCGGCATGTCGACGCTTTAACTCAATAGGTATAGCCCAAATGGGTTTATTTCGATACTTCGACCCTGTATCATACGAAGAAAATCCCCGATGAATAGCCGCTATACTTTCGATGCCACGATTGGCGAAACGCTCTATGGCGCCACTCCATAGTTCAATATCGGGATTGATGGGATTTTTAACCAGAACCCCCACGCCACTTCCCTGCAAGGCATCAGCAATTTCTTGAACCAAAAATGGATTCACCGTACTTCGTGCACCAATCCAAACCGCATCCACCTGATACCGCAAGGCGATCTCCACTTGTTCACTGTTAGCGACCTCTACACACACGGGTAGTTGAGGAAAACGAAGCATGGTGGTTTGTATCCACTGTAAGGCAGACTCACCCCTACCTTCGAAATGTCCCGGCTTTGAACGAGGTTTCCATACCCCTCCCCTCATCATCTGAACGGGCATTGCCAACAATGATTCAGCAACAGTTTGCCATTGCTCCTCATCTTCTATGCCACAAGGACCGGCAATGATATATGGTTTTGTTTGCTGAAAAATATTCATGGGGTGGACACTACTTAAAGGCGTTAATGCCTGTCACATCCATACCAGTAATCAAAAGATGTACGTCATGTGTTCCTTCGTAAGTCACCACCGATTCCATGTTCATCATATGGCGCATAATCGAATACTCACCCGTGATACCCATTCCCCCATGCATTTGACGGGCTTCGCGGGCTATATTCAGGGCAATTTCGCAACTGTTACGCTTTGCCATACTTACCTGCTGTGGCGTAGCTTTACCTTCGTTCATCAATACACCTAAGCGCCATACTAAGAGCTGACCTTTGGTGATTTCGGTAATCATTTCTGCAAGCTTTTTTTGCTGGAGTTGAAAGGAAGCGATTGGTTTATCGAACTGAATCCTTTGTTTGCTGTATCGCAAAGCACTGTCGTAGCAATCCATGGCAACGCCCAATGCGCCCCAAGCAATTCCGTAACGAGCTTTGGTTAAACAGCCTAAAGGACCTTTTAATCCTTGAACGTTAGGGAAAATATTTTCTTTGGGCACTTTGACATTATCGAACACCAACTCTCCGGTACAGCTAGCACGAAGACTCCATTTGCCGTGAATTTCGGGGGTTGTAAATCCTTCCATACCACGTTCTACCACCAAACCACGTACAATCCCTTGTTCGTCTTTGGCCCAAACTACAGCCACATCGGCAAAAGGAGCATTACTAATCCACATCTTCGAACCGTTGAGAATGACATGGTCGCCGGCATCTTTGATATTCGACAACATGCTATCCGGATTAGAACCAGCATCAGGCTCAGTTAATCCAAAACACCCAAGCCATTCACCACTTGCCAATTTGGGTAAGTATTTTTTACGTTGCTCTTCGCTTCCGTAGGCATAAATCGGGTACATTACCAAACTCCCTTGAACACTATCTGTGCTTCGCATACCACTATCGCAACGCTCAATTTCTTGCATCATCAACCCATACGAAATATAGTCGAGCCCACCACCGCCGTATTCTACGGGAACGGTTGGACCAAAAACACCGAGCTCGCCCATTTGCGGAACCAGATGTTTGGGAAAATGACAATTTTGCGCCCATTCTTCGATATTCGGACTCACTTCTTTTTTAATCCAAGCCCGCACCATATCACGAATCATTTTATGTTCGTCGGTTAATAAATCATCTAACTGATAATAGTCGGGGTGTTGATATAAGTCTTGTGACATAGTATTTTTCTTGAGGCGCAAAGATAAAGGAGAGATTCGGCTTTTTGAATGTCGCTGCGTTTAATTTCAAACAATTACACCGATAAAATCAATACTCTATAATCACACCAAGGGTTGGTAAAACAGTTCCATTGCTGCTGGGCAGATATTTCATGAGATATCGTTGCGGTGATGTGCTATTTGGGTCAACAATAGGTTGTCCCTGAGCATTCCGTTGAACGGTCAAGATATCTTGCTCCTTAGCGGCAAAGGCATACGCATTTTGAATATCGAAGTATAGATTCAGGTTCCAATGCTTGAAAAAGTATTTTTTATCGATTCGGATATCAAGCTGGTGATTTACCGGTAAGCGACTTTGGTTTACCCGGGTATAATCGAATTGTCCACTTTGCGTTACATCCCACAAGGCAGCCTGGGAGCTCAAACTGGTATCATAAGGTGTATAGGGGCGACCACCAGTAAATCTAAATTTGGCCCCTATCTCCCAATTGCGTTTTATTTTTTTTCCTGCGGTGAGATTTACAATCAACCGTTGATCCCAACTCGAGGGGGATAGTCCTTGCTGATTGGCATTACTAAACTCGCTACGAAATAAGGTGATCGCGAGTAAGCCATAAAAACCTTTGTATAATTTTTGTTGGGCAAAAAATTCGAGACCATAAGCACGACCCGTACTTACCGACTGCATAGCCTCATCGCCCACGACACCAAAATTACCGCCCGTATTGGCTAAGGATAGTCCAGTTCTAATACTTTGCGGATATCGATTATACTTCTTATAAAAGCCTTCTATGGTGAAACGTAAATTAGAAGGCAAACTATATTCAAAGCCGCTCACCACATGGGTATTTTGCATAAAATGAACCTGACTGTTTTGATTCATTAATTTTCCTTGTGCGTCGCGATACCCTAAAATCGTATATGAGGGTAGTTGAAAATAACGACCGCTATTGGCATTCCAAGTAATTCGATCATTGAGTTTCCATGATACAGAGATGCGGGGTGACGTTTGCTCGAACAAATTTTTCATCGCTGCCGAATAGGTATTCGCATCCATCCGGAGTCCTGCACTGAGGGTGAGTTGCTCGTTCCAGAAACGGCGACTCAATTGAGCAAACAGGGCGTACTTCAGAAAAGCAAGATCCGAATGGTAAGAAAGCGTATCGACAGTAGCATTCGGCAAAGAGATGATATTA
>JBEISB010000136.1:0-6283 GCA_040375635.1 Chitinophagaceae bacterium
CATCCTGAGTCGAAGCATATCAATGAGGCTAATCGGTTAATCGATGAATCGCGCAGCAAGCTCGAGAAGAAAGATAATTATGCCGCTGAGTTGTATTATAAGATAGGCGAATACAAAGCAGCTGCCGTGGCTTTCGAACAGATTATTCGTAAATATCCCGATTCGAAACAAGCCGACTACTATCATTATATGGTAATCCGGGCCCACCATACTTACGCTAAGAACTCGATACCCGATAAACAAGAAGAACGCTACAATACGGTAAAGGCCGAATACGCCGATTTTATAGAGAAATTCCCAAAAAGTGAGTATCGGAGTGAGGTAGAACGGATTAATTCCCTATCTTTGGCATCCTTAAAAAAATTAGCTTCGAAATGACACAAACTAAAAAATTGCTGATTAATACCACGAACCCTTCTATAGAAGCGCGTGACCTTACCTTGGTAGAATCAAAATCAGGTAACTTATATCAGTCTATAGTGGTGGCTTCACGTCGTGCCAACCAAATTAATACCCGTATTAAAGATGAGTTGCACCGTAAGCTCGAAGAATTCGGAAGTCTAAACGATAATCTCGAAGAAATCAGCGAAAACAAAGAGCAAATCGAAATTTCTCGCTTCTACGAGCGTATGGCTAACCCTGCCATCCAAGCTACCAACGAATTATTAAACGATAAGATTTTCTTCCGTCACCGCGACGAAGCTTAATTCTTCTCCCATCTCATTATATAGCCCCTCGATGCTTGAGGGGCTTTTTTATGCCTGCTCGGCTAATTATTCCTCAAATAATTGCATCTTTGTTGACCATGACCGGCAAAAAAATTCTATTGGGTGTTTCGGGCAGTATCGCTGCTTATAAGATTCCATTATTGGTGCGCTTGTGCATCAAAGCTGGCGCCGAAGTAAAGGTAATCATGACGCCCTCAGCGGCTCAATTTGTGTCGCCCTTGGTCTTGAGTACCCTCAGTAAAAACGAAGTCTTGATAGATATCAGTGCCGAAGATCAATGGGCTAACCATGTTATGTTAGGTCGTTGGGCCGATATTATGCTCTTGGCACCTGCTTCGTGTAATACCTTGGCAAAAATGACGCATGGAATTTGTGATAACTTGCTCCTGGCTGTATATCTCTCGGCTACTTGTCCGGTCATGATAGCTCCGGCCATGGACGAAGACATGTGGCATCATCCGGCTACGCAACAAAACCTTAGTACCTTATCATCCTTTGGACATCATATCATTCCCGCAGAACATGGCGAATTGGCTAGTGGCTTGGTGGGCATGGGGCGTATGGCCGAACCCGAAACTTTATGTACACAGCTACAACAGTACTTTTTGCAGGCAGCCTCTTTACAAGGGCTCAAGGCATTAGTAACGGCAGGTCCTACATACGAAAACATCGATCCGGTTCGTTTTATCGGAAATTATAGTACCGGAAAAATGGGAATAGCCTTGGCCGAATCTTTAGCCGAAAGAGGTTGTGAGGTGGAACTGGTCTTGGGCCCCACGCAGCTCGAATGCAAACACCCAAGGGTGCATACTACCCGGGTGCGGAGTGCTGAACAAATGTTTGAGGCAACGACTAAGTTGTTTCCGGATTGTCGGTTAGCTATTTTGTCTGCAGCCGTTGCCGACTATACACCGCAGCTTGTTTCGAAGGAGAAGATCAAAAAAAAGGACGATGATTTGTCGCTTACCTTAGTGAAGACCAAGGATATATTAAAAGAACTCGGCAAGGTAAAAACCGAGAAACAAGTGTTGGTTGGCTTTGCCCTCGAAACTCAGCAGGCAGCGTCGTATGCTTTGCAAAAACTCAACGATAAAAACGCAGATATGATCGTTATGAATTCGTTGCAAGATGTCGGCGCTGGCTTTGGATTTGATACCAACCAGGTTACTTTATTTGTCAAACATGGGGAGGCGGTAAGTCTTCCGTTGCAGTCGAAGAAGTCTATTGCCGACCAAATTGTTCAACATATTTCCCCCTTGCTTGTATGAAAAAAATTTTAATTTCTTTGCTCAGTCTCATCATCGGATTTTCTGCCCTTGCGCAGGAGATGAATTGCAAGGTGATGGTAATGACCGATCAAATTCAAGGGGTAGACCCTAAGGTGTTTAAAACCTTGCAACAGGCCATTGGCGATTTTGTGAATAATCGCAAATGGACCACCGATAATTTCGAAACAAAGGAAAAAATAGAATGTGTATTCACCTTAATTCTCAATAAGCAAATCGATGGGGTAGAAGGCGGTTATCAAGGTAAACTCAATATTCAAAGCACCCGGCCGGTATTTAATAGTTCGTACTCTACACCGCTTATTAACTATGTTGATAATGATGTGTATTTTAAATATCAAGAGTTTCAGCAGCTCGATTTCAATGATAGTCGTGTTAGTGGTAATGATCCGCTCGAGTCAAATCTTACCGCCATCTTAGCCTATTATACGTATTTGATTATCGGTATGGATTATGATTCGTATGCCCTCAAAGGCGGAAACGATTTTTTTTCTCGTGCCCAAAACATTGTGAGCAATGCTCCCGAGCAAAAGATCATCACGGGTTGGAAGCCGGGCGAAAATCAACGTAATCGCTATTGGCTAGTCGATCAGATGATGAATGCCAGGTTTTCGGAAATGCATACGGTTATGTACAACTATCATCGGCTCGGGTTAGATCAACTCATCGGCGAGGAAGAGACAGGTCGATTGGCTATCAATGCCGTGTTTCCGATGTTAGAAAAAATCAATGCCGAAAATCCTTCAAGTCAGTACTTGCGTTTTTTCTTTTATGCTAAGGGCGACGAGGTTCTTAACTTCTTGGCGAAAACACCTATGGCCGACAGACAAAAAATTATTCCTATTGTAAGCGTGTTAGATGTTATGAATGCAGGTAAGTATTCGGCCTTATTGAAATAAAGTGAAAAGAATCTCCAGCTATATCATTGTTTGTCTTCTCTCGATCATCGTCTTGTTATCGTCATGTCGGGATGAAAAGCCTCCTTTGCCCGTGCAAACCATGAGTAAAGTATTAGAGGGTTTTCATTTGGCCGATGTGTACGCTCGTTATTTGCCGGTGGATAGCGTACATCCCTTGCAGGCGCATGAGGATAGTTTGCGGGTTTATCAATCGCGCATCTTACACGAACAGAAACTTGAGGATGCCGATTTTCGGGCGGCCTTGCATTGGTATCAACAACATCCGGTATGGCTCGACTCTGTGTATCAGTTGGTATTAAACGACCTCAGTGTGAAGGCGGCGGCTCGTCGGTAATTAGCCTGAAAACCTTGTCAACACAGCGGTTTCGATAATGTAAATACGCCATAAAAAAATCTTCCCATTTTATTTCTGAATTCTATGGTTATGCTCGGGGAATCCTTATTTTTGCTTACGATTTAACAATTCAACGAGTATTATGGGTAAGCTAAAAGAACATTTCTACGAAACGGCGATAACAGCAGCGGATGAAATCAAACAATTAATTAAAGAAAATGGCAATACCGTTGTCGATACGGTTACTTTAGCGCAGGTTTATCAAGGGATGCGAGGTATCGTTGGTTTAGTAACCGAGACTTCATTGCTCGATGCGAATGAGGGAATCCGCTTCCGTGGTTTTTCGATTCCTGAATTGGTTGAAAAATTACCTCATGCCGAAGGAGGTTCGCAACCTTTACCCGAAGGATTGTTTCATCTGATGCTGATCGGTGAAATTCCCACGCAAGAGGATGTAGAACATTTATCAGGTGTCTTTGCCCGTCGTTCTCATGTGCCTAACTATGTGTTTGATGCAATAGAGGCCTTGCCTTTGCATACGCACCCGATGACGCAGTTCGGCGTAGGGATTATGGCCATGCAAACAGAATCGCTTTTTGCGAAAGCATACGGAGAGGGCATCAGCAAAAAAGAATATTGGAGCTATATCTACGAAGATACCATGAACCTCATTGCGCGTCTACCACGCATTGCGGCCTATATCTATCGTCGTAAATACAAAAATGGCGAACATATCCAACCCAATGGTATGCTCGATTGGGCTGCCAACTTCGCGCACATGTTAGGCTTTGAAGATGAAGGCTTCCGTGAGTTAATGCGCTTGTATCTTACCATACATGCCGATCATGAAGGCGGTAATGTAAGTGCTCATGCTACCCACTTGGTGGGTTCGGCCTTGAGTGATCCTTACCTTGCCTTTGCTGCCGGTATGAATGGATTGGCGGGCCCCTTACACGGACTTGCTAACCAAGAGGTGATTCGTTGGATCGAAGAGATGCAAAAGGAGTTAGGGACTCAGTTGCCATCGCAAGAGCAGATAACTACTTATGTAAAGAAAACCTTGTCTGAAGGGAAAGTAGTGCCAGGGTACGGCCATGCGGTATTGCGTAAGACAGATCCTCGTTTTATCGCCCAAATGGAGTTTGCTAAAAAATATTGTGCCGACGACGCCATGGTACAAACCGTATGGAATATTTACGAAGCGGTACCGCCAATCTTAGAAAGTCTGGGTAAAATCAAAAACCCATGGCCTAATGTTGATGCGCACTCGGGAGCTCTCTTAAAGCATTATGGCTTGGTAGAAGAAGATTTTTATACCGTGATGTTTGGCGTGAGTCGTGCCTTGGGTGTACTCGCGAGTTTATGTTGGGATCGCGTGTATGGCTTCCCGATCGAGCGCCCTAAATCCGTATCAACAGTGCAGGTAAAACAATGGTTGAATAAAGAAATTCCCAACCTCGAATAATTTATACAACAGATGTACTTCGGTAGTCTGTTCACATAAAAAAGGTTTTCACCGTATTCCTTTCGGAGTGTAGTGAAAACCTTTTTCGTTTTTTAGGAATCTATGTCTTTGATTATTTTTTGGCGTTCTGTACCAAATACGCGGTTGTCATGAGATATTGATCGGTATTTAGTTTGGCTTTAGGACCCATGCTCTTCATGATTTTCAACCAAGACTCTGCACCCCGCGAGCCCGGAACGGGGGTGTCGTGACATTTGTTGCATTGGGTAAGACAGATTTTTTTGCCCATATCGGCGCGCAAAGGTGCCATGTCTTTATAAATAGCCAATTGCTGGTCGGCCGTTAAACTATTCATGCGGTTTATGCCATCAACATCTGAGTTAATGGTAGCAGGATCTACTGCAGGTTTCCTATCTGTTGGGGTTTCCTTGGCTACTTCTGAGCGAGCAGGGGCAGGGGTTGTCGCCGCTTTTTTGGCGGTCTTCGGCGAGCAATTCAACAAGGTAAAAATAGAAAGCGTCAGCAAGGAGATTGTGATTATTTTTTTCATGTCATTTCTTTTGTGCTAATGTAAAGGCTTTAAACAATATTCTGGTTGATAACATTCATAATTTTATAGAATTGAAATTTGTATGATTCGGGTATTTGTTTTTGTCTAATCTTTACAAAAAATAATTTTCTATGTCTATGATCCTCAGCGAACACCTCGATGGTATCGCCCGTATTACCCTGAATCGTCCCGAAAAATTCAACAGCTTCTGTCGCGAAATGGCCTTGGCTTTGCAATCTGCCTTGGATGCGGCGGCTGCCGACGATTCGATTCGCTGTGTGTATTTGATAGGGGAAGGAAAAGCATTTTGTGCCGGACAAGATTTAAGCGAGGCTATAGAGGATAATGGCATTGAACTAGCCCAAATTGTGAGCGAACATTATAATCCGATTATCCAAAAAATGAGAAGTCTGCCCAAACCCATGGTATGCGCGGTAAACGGTGTGGCAGCGGGTGCCGGGGCTAATATCGCTCTTGCCGGTGATGTGGTAGTGGCTAGCGAATCGGCTACTTTTATTCAGGCCTTCAGTAAAATTGGATTGGTGCCTGATAGTGGGGGAACCTTTGTCTTACCTCGCCTCATTGGTTTTCAAAAGGCATCGGCCCTCATGATGCTGGGCGATAAAATATCGGCCCATGAGGCAGAACGTATGGGTATGTTGTATAAGGTATATGCCGCCGAGACCTTTGCGGATGAAAGCTGGAAACTGGCACTAACACTGGCTTCTATGCCTACGAAAGGACTTGCTCTTACCAAAGATTTGCTCAATCATTCTTGGTCGAATACGCTCGATGCTCAATTGGCCTTAGAAGGAACAATGCAAGTAAAGGCAGCCGACAGTTTTGATTACCGCGAAGGGGTGAATGCCTTTTTAGAAAAGCGTCCTGCGATTTTTATCGGCAAATAATGTTTGGTGTCTTATCTATGGGGTCAGCCTTCTGCGCTTATGATGCCCATTTGCGACGCTCCGTTCATCGGCAAAGTCTATAGGCATCAGTC
>JBEISB010000105.1:0-7996 GCA_040375635.1 Chitinophagaceae bacterium
CGCCTAATTTTTTTGCATAACTAGAATCAAAGGCATGCTCGGCATCAATAAAAGCACAGATGCCTCCCTTTTTTTGGGCTTCAGCGATTGCATGCGTAGCAATCGTTGTCTTTCCCGACGATTCTGGTCCATAAATTTCTATAATTCGCCCCCTCGGAAATCCTCCTATGCCTAGCGCAATATCTAAACCTAAGGATCCGGTCGAAATACTATCCATTTCAACGACTTCTTTATCGCCCAATTTCATCACAGAACCTTTTCCGTAATCCTTGTCGATTTTTTCCATGGTTAGCTTGAGGGCCTTCAATTTTTCGTTTTCAACGACTGCTGTTTCTTTTGCCATTTTTTTGCTGATTGTATTTGAACAAATGTAAATATTCCGTTTTTGTTGCGTTCGATTGTGTATAAGTTTTACGCTATCCGTCCGCTTCGAAGACAAAGATAGATATGCCAGTGCGTAATGAGTTTACGCAGTTATTCTTTTATGTGTAATTTGTTTTTTTTCTCATGCTGCAAACCTAATACACGACAATCTTCTGCACGAAAAAAATGGGTGAAACGGGAAATGAGTTAGGGAAATGCGCTTTTGATCGGGTAAACCGGATGTACTCCTTGTTGTTGATGCCCATATTTTGTACCTCAGCGCTTTTCCTTTTTTCAGCTTCGTCCCGCTTTGCGCTGCAATCCCGCACCACCCACAAAGCCACACAGCGGGTATTTTCGCTACAATCGGGGGTAGAACTCATCAACAGAATATCTATGTTTCTTTATTGTATTCTCTCTTCGGCTCCTAATCCAAATAAAGCAAAATCATATTGTACGGGATCTATCGGATCGAATGTTCTCAAAGCTTGGGTAAGCTGTTCGGCCATCACCCAGTTGGCTTTTGATGTTGCTATAAGTCCTAGACGATGCGCCACACGACTCACGTGGATATCCAGCGGACAAATTAATTCGGCTGGCGAAATATTTTGCCAAAGCCCAAAGTCAACGCCTTGTTTATCGCGCCTTACCATCCAGCGTAAATACATGTTTAAACGTTTACAAGCCGAGTTTCGGGCCGGCGTACTGACATGTTTACGCGTTCGTTCGGGATGTTCGCCAGCAAAAAATTGCGTCTGAAAATAAATGAGTCTCTGCCGCATATTCATGGCCATCTCTTTTGGTTGAAAGGCCATTTCTAAACTATCGTGCTTTTGATAGAACGATTGTAATACCGATAAGAAATATAATAAATCGGTGGCATTAAAGGTTCGATGCACAAAATGAACAAAGGGTTTCAAATCGCTTTCCTGATGTTGCCGAATAAAGGCATAGGGCGATTCATCCATCCATGCCATTAACCGATTCACACTATTGATGATGGTGGTTCTTTGTCCCCAGGCTAATATCGCAGCAAAAAAACCAGCAATTTCTATGTCTTGCTTTTGGGTAAATCGATGAGGCACCGAAATCGGGTCACGCAAAATAAACGCCGGTTGGTTATACTCGGCAACTTTACGATCTAGAAATTCTTTCAGCGATAAAGGTTTGTTGGCCATAGCTTAGCCAATCGCTTGGCCCAAATCGGCAATCAGGTCGTCGGCGTCTTCTATCCCCACACTCAAACGAATCAGTCCATCGGCGAGTCCATTTTTGATACGCTCTTCCCGGGGTATAGATCCGTGTGTCATGCTGGCTGGATGTCCGATTAAACTTTCAACACCTCCCAACGATTCAGCCAAGGCAAACAATTTTGTACCGCTCAAAACCTTCATGGCATCATCGAGATTATCGCCTTTCAAAACAAACGAAATCATACCGCCAAAACCACGCATTTGTTTTTTGGCAACATGATGATTTGGATGATCTTCGAAGCCTATCCAATATACTTTTTCTACTTTGGGATGCGAACGTAAATAATGAGCTACTTTTTCTCCATTCTCGCAATGGCGCTGCATACGCACATGTAAGGTCTTGATGCCTCGCAATACTAACCAACAATCATGCGGACCCGGAACAGCCCCACAAGCATTTTGAATAAAGCGAAGACGTTCTTCTAACAGACTATCATTAACAATCACGGCACCATGAACAACGTCTGAGTGTCCGCCCAAATATTTAGTGGCCGAATGCACGACAATATCTGCACCTAAGGTGAGAGGATTTTGTAAGTAAGGGGAAGCAAAGGTGTTATCGACAACCAACAGCAGATTATGCTTCTTGGCAATTTGAGCACAGGCCTCAATATCAATTATATTTAACAATGGATTGGTTGGGGTTTCAATCCAAATCATTTTGGTTTTTTCGTTCACCAAATGCTCAATTTTAGCGGCATCGGCCATACCGGTAAAATGAAATTTTAGTCCATAAGGTTCAAACACCTTGGTAAAAATACGATAGGTGCCACCATATAAATCGTTGGTAGAAATCACCTCATCACCAGGCGATAATAATTTGATTACGGCATCGGTGGCTGCTAATCCCGAGCCAAAGCATAAGGCATGTTTCCCTTTTTCGATAGCAGCTAATGCATTTTGTAAGGCCGTTCGGGTAGGATTTTGGGTACGGGCATATTCGTAGCCTTTGTGTTTTCCCGGAGCCTCTTGCACATAGGTAGAGGTTTGGTAAATGGGCGTCATGATAGCACCAGATAATGGATCGGGTTCTACACCGGCATGAATCAGCAGGGTTTCGAGTTTATATGCGTTATCTTTCATAATTAGTATTAACGTCCAAAGATATTCAAATCCCCCGATGAGCTAGGTTGTGGCAGCGATTAGTTTTACCCAAATTATATTACATTTGGCAAAATTTTTTCTGCGTTATGGCCGATGTAATAAGAATGCCGTTGTTGAGCGATACAATGACTGAAGGGAAGATCGCCGTCTGGAATAAAAAAGTGGGCGATAAAGTAAAGAGTGATGATTCGCTAGCGGATGTGGAAACGGATAAGGCCACGATGGAGGTAATTCCTTATGTAGAGGGAACTCTCTTATACATTGGCGTAGAAGCAGGTAAGGCGGCTAAGGTGAATGAAATCATCGCAATCATTGGTAAAGAAGGAGAAGACATTTCCGCGCTTATCGAAACGTCGCCGGCTGCCGGCAATACATTACCGGCAACATCGACACCGGCCGCTAATCCAGTCCCAGTCTCAAATGCATCACATAGCGCTGTTCCTGAGTTACCCAAAGACCTTACGGTGATTCGTATGCCTTTGTTGAGCGATACGATGAAGGAAGGAAAAATTGTTACTTGGAATAAACAAGTGGGCGACAAAGTGAAAGCCGACGATTCGTTAGCTGATGTAGAAACAGATAAGGCTACTATGGAAGTAGTAGGATATGCAGAGGGGGTTTTGTTATACCAAGGTGTGAAGGCCGGAGAAGCGGCTAAGGTAAATGAAGTGATTGCCGTTGTGGGTAAAGCTGGCACCGATATCACGCCTTATTTATCAGTCTTGCAAGCAAGTGCACAACCGGAGCCTCCTGCTTATCATCAAAATGTAGTCACGGAAAAAGCGCTGGCTAGCGGTCCCGCGTCTGTAACATCGCCAATAACACATTCTATTGATGGTGGCCGAGTTAAGGTATCTCCTTTGGCCAAACAATTGGCTAAAGAAAAAGGAATTGATCTGAGCCTTGTCGCTGGTACTGGCGATAATGGTCGCATTGTAAAGCGTGATATAGATAATTGGAAAGCCCCTGCTCCGCAAGCGGCAATGCAGACAGCCCGGCCTTTCGTTTCGACAGTAAGTGGACAAGAAGGATATACCGATACTGCGCTTACGCCTATGCGTAAAATTATTGCGCAGCGATTGGCAGAAAGTAAATTTTCTGCTCCCCATTTCTATTTGAAAACATCAGTAGAAATGGATGCCTTGATGGATGCGCGCAAGAAAATGAATGAAGTGAGTTCGGTTAAGATTTCAGTGAACGATATGATGATTAAGGCTGTTGCAGCGGCCCTAAGCAAACATCCTGAGGTGAATAGCAGTTGGATGGGCGATTTCATTCGTCAAAATCATCATATCCATATTGGCAGTGCGATTGCTTTACCTGAGGGATTGATTGTTCCAGTCATTCGATTTGCTAACCAAAAAACCTTGTCTCAAATTGCCTTAGAAGCCTCTGACTTTTACAGCAAGGCACGTAACAAGAAAATTCAACCGGCAGAGTTTACGGGTAACACATTTACCATTTCTAATTTAGGCATGATGGATATCGATGAGTTTACCGCAATCATCAACCCGCCAGATGCCTGTATTTTAGCGGTGGGCAAAACAACGCCAACGCCTGTTGTTCGCGAAGGACAAGTCGTTGTTAGAAATATACTCAAGCTAACCTTGAGCTGCGATCATCGTGTGGTAGACGGAGCGGTTGGGGCAAGCTTTTTACAAACCCTGAAAGGATTTTTAGAATCGCCGATCACTTTGTTGGTGTAAGGGGTTTACGTTAAACGTGACTTATCCGAATCTTTTCAATTTGATTTTGCCTGTTCAGCATAATCCTAGCAATAGCTTTAGTTTCTAAAGCCGGAATGTGAAAATGAACAAAAACATGTCCATTATAAAGCTGGATATCTTCTAAAGCATATTGATGGTTAGGGAGTTTACTTCGTAAAATTTCCCAATAATCCATGAGCAACTTCTTTCCCTTTAAATGGCCATGAGAGGCCATGATTAAACGATTCGCTAAGGTTGAAACTTCTTCGGCATCTTCGGCATACAGATGACTATAGTCGGTTAAGCAGTTCCGGTTCCAGGTGTCAATCCAATTATGACCAATCTCAAATGCCTCTTGGTGTGTGAGCATGCCTTAACAAGACAAAGACTGTGCCAAAAGATTTTATAACTCATTAAATATCAATATTTTAGATTAAAAATTGACATTTAGAGTCAAAGTAGATTATCCGACGTATTTCTGTTGATTCCTTAGCGCTTAGTCTAATGGTTTCTATGCCAACGCATCTGTTTGTGCTTCTTTGTCGATCTTTTTCACCAAACCTTGCAATACATTCCCGGGGCCGCATTCTGTATAATGAGTAGCACCATCTGCTTTCATTTGCAAAACGCTTTGGGTCCAACGAACGGGAGCAGTTAGCTGAGCAATTACATTTTGTTTGATGATTTCTGGGTCGCTAATGGCTGAGGCTGTTACATTTTGGTAAACAGGACAACGGGGTGTTGAAAAATGCGTTTGCTCAATAGCCGCTTGTAATTCTTTTTGCGCAGGTTCCATCAATGGAGAATGAAAGGCACCTCCCACAGGTAGAACTAAAGCTCTTTTGGCACCAGCCTCTTTCATTCTTTCGCAAGCAATTTCGATACCTCGTAAACTGCCTGAAATAACGAGTTGTCCAGGACAATTATAATTAGCTGCCACAACCACTTCTCCTTCTATTTCAGAACAAATCTTTTCAACCTGGGCATCCTCCAGATTTAATACCGCAGCCATCGTTGAGGGATTCAGCTCACAAGCTTTTTGCATGGCATTAGCTCGGAAAGAAACCAATTTCAATCCATCGGCAAACGATAAGCATCCATTGGCTACTAAGGCCGAAAATTCTCCTAACGAGTGTCCAGCAACCATATCAGGTTGTAAACCGTCGCGGGTTAAAAATAAAATCACCGAATGCAAAAAGATAGCCGGTTGAGTAACATTGGTTTGTTTTAATTCGTCGGCAGTGCCGTTAAACATGATATCAGAAATGCGGAAGCCTAAGATTTCATTGGCTTCTTCGAAGAGTGATTTTGCCTGAGGGTTCGAGTCATAAAGGTCTTTACCCATACCAGGAAACTGAGCGCCTTGTCCTGGGAAAATATATGCATGTTTCATCTGTACTGTTTTAGGCGCCGAAGATAAAATCTATCGCTGAGTCGTCAAGTTTTTTTCAGCAAGAGATTTGTCATAATCCATTCAGATAAATACTTCTGCCTAAGGTTATCAGTCCGGTCAATAAAATCAATAACAACACGATCTTTCTAAAAAGGATTTCTGAAATCTGCTGTAAGACTAGTTTACCCATCCAACTGCCACAGAGGCTTACCCCCAACAGAATCGGTACTAGGTATAAATTCTCTTTGAGAATATACCCATTGAAATAGTATACAATGGCTCTGCTGCCATCGATCCCTAAATCTATCCATGCTGAGGTGGCAATAAAAACCGATTTACTCAGCCCAAAGGCAGAAAGCGCTATGCCTCGTATAGCCCCGCCGGTCCCTAATAAACCGGCCGCAAATCCCGAAAGGATGCCACCACCGACAGCGTTACTCGTATTGGCTTTCAGCGTAAAGGTGGGACGAAACAGAAATGACAAACTCATAACGATGAGAAATAGAGATAAAATCAACTCGAGCCAACGGGCATCAAAAAATGCACTCATCCAAGCGCCGATAATCACGAAAATAACGGCTGGTAAACCCATGGTGAGTAGTAGTTTTCTGTTAAATCCATCCCGAAATAAAAAAAGTTTGGAGACATTACTCGACACATGAAAAACAGCGGTAACTCCCAATACGGCATGAAAATCGAGAAAATACCCGGCGATGGGGACAAAAAACAACGAAGACCCAAACCCACCAACGGTACCTAATATTTCGGCAAGCAGCGCTAAAACAATAAATAATAAGAGATGATCCACAGGCAGACGCCTTATTGGGCAAGGGTATCAATCGACCTTTGTTTGAAAATCATGACAGCGCATTCGGCATGCCGCATTACCGACTCGGCTACAGATCCCATCAGCAATCTGTCTAATCCTCTGCGTCCATGAGACCCTATCATAATAAGGTCTGCTTTGTTTTCTTGCGCCGAATGCAAAATACCATCCGCTGGGTTTTGGGTATCGTTTACTTCGTAGCTAAAACCTAAGTCCGGATAGCGAGATTGTAAGTTGCTTACCAAGGTCTGCAGTTTCAGTTTCAAATGCTCACTTTCTTTTTTGAACGTTTCGTCAGATATCAAGGCATACATACTCATCGTGTTCCAATCGTAATAGTTGATTTGAGGAAGCACATGCAACAGATGAACATGAGCCTGATTGAAGACGGCAAGTTGGAGGGCGTATTCGAGGGCTTCATCAGAAGAGTTTGAAAAATCTACGGGACAAAGAATTTTTTGAATCGTACGCATAACCTAAGATTATTTTGTGAAGGCTAAAGATAAAGGAATTACCCAATAGTTGCCGAGCCCGACAAGTGAAATTGCCCATGGAGTGAACTGATTTTTCTCATGTTTGGGCTGTCTGATGTTAGGGGCCCCAAAGCGATAAGCATTGGCGAAATCGCAATTCCGTCACGCTTTTGTGTCAATTCTTCAATAAAAGTGACAGTCTTGCATGAGAATTGCCTCTAAATTCCCTTGGCATAAACCTTGTTCATAAAGAATCAAAATAAATAAAATGGGAAAAATTATAGGAATCGACTTAGGAACCACCAACTCATGTGTGAGCGTTATGGAAGGAAACGAACCCGTAGTGATCGCCAATGATGAAGGGAAACGCACCACGCCCTCCGTTGTCGCTTTTTTGAAAAACGGCGAACGTAAAATCGGAGATCCTGCTAAACGTCAGGCTATTACCAATCCGGTAAATACCATTATGAGTATTAAACGCTTTATGGGTCGTCGCTTCGATGAAGTAGATGGAGAAATTGCCCAAAGCTCATACAAAGTAGTAAAAGGCGATAACAATACGCCGAGAGTGGATATCGATGGTCGCTTGTATACACCACAAGAAATTTCGGCTATGGTATTACAAAAAATGAAAAAAACTGCCGAAGATTTTCTGGGACATGAAGTGAGTGAAGCGGTAATTACCGTGCCGGCATACTTTAATGATGCTCAGCGTCAAGCTACCAAAGAAGCCGGAGAAATTGCCGGTCTCACCGTGAAGCGTATCATCAACGAACCAACGGCTGCTGCCTTGGCCTATGGTTTAGATAAGAAAAACCAAGACAGTAAAATTGTAGTGTTCGATTTAGGAGGTGGTACTTTCGACGTATCGGTATTAG
>JBEISB010000075.1:0-10229 GCA_040375635.1 Chitinophagaceae bacterium
AAAAAATGTACACGTAAATTTTCTACAGAAATATGATGATTATCGGCGACATCTGCAATATTGGTATATCCAATATCGTGACCATCAATAATAACAATCATACCCGACCCGATAGCTTCCATTTTATTTCCATCGGTGATAAGCAGTCCGGTATCTTCGCCTAATCCAATACCGATACAAGCAGGGTTAGCCGAAATCGCTTGCGCTAATCGACCAAAGCGACCCCGTTTATCAAAATGGGAGTCAAAAATAACATCCCCCATAAACGCTAAGCCTGTAGTTACTTTTACTGCGCCTTTTAAATGAGCATTCGCTGCATTGCCTTCGTAAATCATCGTATTACTCATAGCCATTGCACCAGCGCTAGTTCCTGCAATTAAAAACCCTTCTTCGCTCCGATATCGATCTTGAAGAATTCGGTAAATTTCTGTCCCCCCAAAGGTGGCTGTTAATCGCATTTGATTCCCCCCGCTAAACATAACAGCATCGGCATCCATAATGCGCTGAATGTATTCGCTGCGTTGTGCGTCTTCGCGATTACGGATATGCATCACGTTTACATCTGAGCATGAAAGTTTAGCAAATGCATCGATATAATTCTCACCCACTTCAACCGGAATCATAGAGGCTGTTGTAACCACTTCGATTCGGCTTTGTCTGCCCTTTTTGGTTTCTTCTACAATACGACTAAGAATGCCGGCTTCAAAAAAGTTCAGGTTATTGCGCTGTATAAATCCTTGCTCCAAATCTGTCCCCTTGTCTTCGGCTCCACCTACGGGTATCAGTTTTCCTTTGGGTATGTTCATGAGTTATTACGAAACCACAAATATATGGGCTACGCTTAGAAATAGTGCCCCGAATTGGCGGAAAAACGGCATTGTATCGAAATCGTTCATAACCTGTGAATTGACTATCCTGCGTTACGATCGGCAAGCACCTTGGTATACAAATTCTCGTATAAGGGTACAATCTGATTGATATGAAAATGCTGCGCCTGAGCAAGGGCATTGACTTTGAAGGATTCGAGACGGGTTTCATCGCGCAACAACGCAAGACTATATTCGGCCATAGCCTCTACATCTCCTACATCGGTGAGATACCCTGTTAGTCCATGAATATTGATTTCAGGAATCCCCCCAGCATTACTGGATATTACGGGCACCCGACATGCCATCGCCTCAAGGGCTGCTAAACCAAAGCTCTCGTAAGCACTAGGCAGTAAAAATAAATCAGTTATCGACAAGATCTCTTCGAGCTTTTCTTGCTTCCCTAAAAATCGAATGTCATCACAAGTCCCCAATTCACGACAAAGTTGCTCCATGGTTTGTCTTTCGGGACCATCACCAATCATCAAGAGTTTGCAAGGCATTTCTTTTCGCACTTTTTCGAACGTATAAATTACATCTTCTACCCGCTTCACCTTTCTAAAATTAGAAACATGAGCCAAGATTTTTTCGCCATTAGGAGCAAGCATCTTTCGGAAATGATCTTTATTGCTCTGAGAAAAGCGTTTGATATCTACGAAGTTGGTAATGACATGAATTTCTTTTTCAATTTGAAAAGAATGCAAAGTTTCTAGCTTCAGATTTTCAGATACCGCCGTAATCGCATCCGACTCATTGATCGAAAACGTAACAACCGACTCATACATTTTATCTTTACCTACCAATGTAATGTCGGTACCATGCAAAGTAGTGATATAAGGGATATTGCGACCTTGTTTTTTTAAGATTTGATTGGCGAGATATGCCGAAGAAGCATGAGGAATAGCATAATGTACATGCAACAAATCGATGTTATTATTGATGATTACATCCACTAAGGTAGAGGACAAGGCCGACTCATAAGGAGGAAAATCGAACAAAGGGTAAGTGGGTACCGTAACCTCATGGTAAAAGATATTAGGATGAAAAGAATCGAGCCGTACCGGTTGTTGATAGGTAATAAAGTGCACAATATGTCCTTTATCGGCTAAAGCCTTCCCTAATTCTGTAGCCAGTACACCGCTTCCGCCAAAGGTCGGATAACAGACAATCCCTATGGTTATTGTATTCATGTGAGCCACAAAGGTAGGGATTCGATCTTTGGCATCGGATAGAAAAAACTGATGCACCTCTCTGTTCATCTCACCACTATGCTTTCTGTCTACCCGCGATAATTTCATCAAGCACCGCAGAATCAAGTAAGGTTGATGTATCTCCCAAGTGAGTCATATCCCCTTCAGCAATCTTACGCAAGACACGACGCATAATTTTTCCGCTACGGGTTTTTGGCAAGCCAGATACAAACTGAATATTATCGGGCTTCGCAAGGGCACCTATGAGTCGGGTAACGGTAACCAAAATATCAGCCTTCACCAAATTCTCATCCTCCAAATTACCTTGATATATAACATACGCATAAATACCTTGTCCTTTAATATCGTGCGGCATACCCACAACGGCACTTTCAACCACACCGGCATGTCGATTTATTGCGTTCTCCACCTCAGCTGTTCCGATGCGGTGACCGCTCACATTGAGTACATCATCGACCCGACCGGTAATACGATAATGTCCCTCTTTATCGCGCAAGCAACCATCACCTGTAAAGTATAGATCTGGGTAAGTGGCAAAATAAGTTGTTCGACAACGTTCATGATCGCCATAGGTTGTTCGTAAGATTGAGGGCCAAGGAAACTGAATACAAAGGTTACCTTGTACCGTTTCGGCAGGTAACTGCATAAGTGCCGAGTTACCTCCTTCAACCTGCTTTCCATTTTCATCGACCAGTAATACCTGCACACCTGGCATGGGCAAAGTAGCGTAAGATGGTTTGGCTGGAGTGATACCGGCCAGGTTTGAAATCAAAATTCCACCGGTTTCTGTCTGCCACCAAGTATCAACGATAGGACAACGACCTTTGCCAACCTGCGTATCAAACCAATGCCATGCCTCCTCATTAATAGGCTCGCCAACTGAACCTAAGACTTTTAATGAACCTAAATTTTTCCCTTCTAGAAATTGAGATCCAAAGCTCATCAAACTTCGAATGGCTGTTGGGGCCGTGTATAAAATGTTAACCGAAAACTTATCGACGATGTCCCATAATCTGCCAGCATCGGGCCAAGTGGGTATGCCCTCAAACATAAGCGTGGTAGCCCCTGCCGAAAGCGGTGCATATACCAAATAGCTATGTCCGGTGATCCAACCAATATCAGCAGTGCAAAAAAACACATCGCCGGGCTGATATTGAAATACATTGATGAAAGTATAGTGCGTATACACCATATACCCTGCCGTACTATGCACAACCCCTTTCGGCTTGCCAGTACTGCCACTTGTGTACAAAATAAATAAGGGATCTTCGGCATCCATACTTACGGCTTCAAAAAATGGATTGCCGGCCGATTCTACTTTTTGAATTTCATCTTCCCACCAAACATCTCGGTCTTTTATCATCGACAAAGGACAACGAGTGCGGGTTAATACAATTACTTTTTGCACGGAAGGACATTGCACCAAAGCATCATCTATAGTTGCTTTCAGCGGAATTTCTTTATTGCCTCGAAAAGCACCATCGGATGTAATCACCAAGCGACATCCTGCATCATGAATACGATCGGCAATACTTTGCGCCGAAAATCCACCAAAAATAACCGAATGAATAGCGCCCATGCGTGCACAGGCTAATACCGCAATCGCCAACTCAGGAACCATCGGCATGTACAAACAAATGCGATCTCCTTTTCGAACACCATTGTTATGCAATACCTGTGCAAACTGACTTACACGAAACAAAAGTTCTTTATAAGATAATATACGATGCTCTTCTTGTGGATCATTACTTTCCCAGATAATCGCTGGTGTTTCTGGATGTGATTCAGCCCATCGGTCTAGACAGTTTTCGGTTATATTGAGTTTGCCGCCAGAAAACCAGTTCACCATCGGTTGCTGAAAATTCCAATCCAACACCTTATCCCAAGGTTTATGCCAACGAAAGTGAGAAGCGATTTCGCCCCAAAAATCTTGCGGAGATTCGACACTATAACGATATACGTCATGATATTGCTGCAGTGTTTTGATTTGATATGGGAACATCGTGAAGAGAAATTTAATGGAATAAAGATAACCAGTCTGATTAAAATGAAAAGTCTCGGTTATTATGACTTAAGATAAGACAACTACGTCAATTTCCATTCCTGTATTAAAATTCAAAGTGACATTTCCATACCCTACACAGTAAATGAATCATTTACTTATACAGATTGCCCTTTCAATTGTATCTTCATCGTATCACAAAACAAGTTCGCATGAAAAAGCAAATGGATTTATTACTACCGCCCGAAATGGCGCTTAAAGCCGAAGAGATTGGGGTTGGCAAGACAAACATGGGCATGGTAAAGACAATGATATTAGCCATACTTGCCGGTGCATTTATTGCCTTTGGTTGTGTGTTTTCTACCACAGTAATGAGTGGTAATTCGATAGGGTATGGACTCAATCGGTTTGTTGGTGGATTTGCTTTTTCTATTGGTTTAATTTTAGTCATTATCAGTGGTGCGGAATTATTTACTGGAAATAATTTAATCATCATGGCTTGGGCGAACAAAAAAATAAGCACAAAACGCCTACTTAGAAATTGGATGCTTGTTTATACCGGCAATGCACTTGGTGCCTTATTGATGGTTGTACTCATTTTTATGTCCGGATATCCGTTGGGTGGCAAAGGGGCGGTTGGACTAAGCATCATGAATATAGCGGAAGCCAAATGCTCATTCCCTTTTTTACAAGCGATATGTTTAGGCATACTTTGCAATATCCTCGTATGCTTGGCGGTATGGATGAGTTATAGCGCCACAGACGTAACCAGTAAAATAGTAGCAATCATATTTCCAGTAGCAGCCTTCGTTAGCTCCGGATTTGAGCATAGCATTGCCAACTTATATTTTATTCCCTTAGGATTAACCTTGAAAGAATTTGGAGGCGAAGTGTTTTGGCAGCAAATACAAAAAAGCCAAAGCGATTTTTCTCATGTCGATGCCTTTCATTTGTTCTGGCATAACCTCATTCCTGTCACCCTAGGTAATATTATTGGCGGCGCTGTTTTGGTAGGCGGCGTTTATGGTTTTGTTTACTTGCGAAAAACGGGAGATGAGAATAGCACAACGCCTTGATGTAGCGGAGAAGGTTGAGGATTTATGAATGGCAATTCGATGATTTGAGAATATAGGAATCATCTGCAAATTCTGCACTTAATCTTCTGCGTAATCGAGCCCATTGGATTTGTGCCCAAGATCTTTACCAATGTTTACATTCTTGGGTAATATGCCTGGTACTACTTTCATAGAATGTGTATTCTAGTACACAATTACATACTTTTTAATCCTTTATACAACACATGATACAATCATCCTACCGATAGATGGTTTATAGTTTCATTGTAAGTCAAAACACAACGAGTAGACAAGCATCGAAAAATAATTCAGTTTTACACCGCATATTCTAGTCCCCATTGATGAAGGGATTTAATACTCGGCAAGAGCTTATCTCCTTTTGTGGTGAGTGTATATTCTACAGTTGGTGGAACGGTTGCAAATACTTCACGCGTAATAATGCCATTTGCTTCTAAATTCTTCAATTCCTTCACTAACATCCTCGTATTAATCCCTTTAATCGTTCTTTCAATTTCCTTGAATCTCATCTTGCCTTTCGATAAATTATAAATGATAGGCATTGACCATTTACCGCCAATAACATCAAGAACATCCTTTAATGTGCAGGACTTTTGCGTTTTTTCTGTTTTATTTTTCACCATAACATGTAGGTTTTATTCATTGCTTTACTATAGGGTACTACTATACATTCGTGTAACTACTATCAAAAGTAAAGTTTTAGATGTAAGTTAGCCACTTAATAGTAATAACTCTGGACATGAAAACCCTATGAACGTTTTCTACAACCACCCAAGAAAAAAATAAGGGTATATCCTTTGATAATTAAAAAAAGAATAAAAACAGTACACATGAAATTATTAACGCCGATTACAATAGGCAATACCAACCTCAAAAATAGTATGGCCATGGCACCGATGACACGCTCTCGTGCCAGTATGGATGGGGTGGTTGGTGAATCAACCGTTTTGTATTATACCCAACGAGCTTCTACAGGACTAATTATCAGCGAAGCGATAAACATCAGCGAGCAGGCAAGTGGAAGTCCTCTAACACCAGGCATATACACACAAGCACAAATTGATGCCTGGAAGAAAGTAACGCAAGCCGTACACGAAAATGGCGGTGTCATTTACGCTCAGCTTTGGCATACGGGTCGAGTTGGACATTCCTTAGTAAAGAAGGGAGCCTTACCCGTTGCACCTACTGCTATTGGGATTCAAGGGCAACAACATTTCACTATGGAAGGGATGAAAGACTATGAAATACCCTACGAACTCACCCTTGAAGACATTCAGCAAATCATACAAGATTACAAGCAAGCTGCTATCAATGCCATTGATGCAGGATTTGATGGGGTTGAACTGCATGCTGCCTTCGGTTATTTACCCAATCAGTTTTTGGCTGATAGTTCTAACCAACGAGCAGATCAATATGGAGGTAGTATAGAAAATCAAAATCGTTTTGTGGTAGAGGTTATGAATACCCTTGTTGATGCTATGGGTGCAAACAAAGTAGCTATTCGTATATCTCCTACCAGTACCTACAATAATATATCTCATAAGCAACCGATAGAACAGTTTTCATTATTGATTGAACAACTAAATACATTGCCTTTGTCTTATTTGCATATCATGAAAGTACCCTTCCCTGACGATCAGTTTCCCCACTACCCGGCAGATGCTGTTGACACTTTTGGAAAACTATCCAAGCATCCCGTGATGGCTAATTGCGGTTATACCAGAGAAACAGGAGAAGCAGCGTTAGAAAACGGAATGGCGAACATGATTTCTTACGGAACTTTATTTTTGGCCAATCCTGATTTGCCGAAACGCTTTGAACTCAATACTGAACTAAACCAGGCCGATAGAGCGACCATGTATGGTGGAAAAGACCAAGGCTATATCGATTATCCATTTTTAAACCAATAAATTAAATAAATACATGAAATCAGAAAAAACAAAACGAATCATCTACTGGGCGCTAACAGGCTTAGTGGCCTTTGTATTCATGGCTAGTGCAGCAGGTAAGTTATTCGCCAATGAAGAAGCGCTTAAGATGGCATCCAACTTCGGACTAGAAGCAAAATCCTATACTATGCTAGGTATTGTAGAATTGTTATGTGTAGTCCTCTTTATTATCCCACGCACCGGAATCTTGGGCACCTTTCTCTTAGTGGCGTATATGGGAGGAGCTATTGCCACACATCTTGAACATAGTGTTTCTATCATTGCGCCTTGTCTTATTCAAACCTTTATTTTCTTGGTTGCCTTTTACCGATTTCCAGCACTAAGAACCCAACTATTAAACACAAAATCATGAATAGAGTTCTTGCCATTCTAACCATAGACTTAGAAAACCTTCCAGATAATTTTCCGCAGATATTACACCATGAACGTGAAGTAGTAGCCCAGTGGAAGAAAGAAGGTTTTTTAGAACAGCTATTTTTAAGGTCAACCAAAAATGGAGCCGTTCTCATTTTCAAAGACAAAACGGAAGAAGAAGTGAATCAGTTGATGAAGACACTTCCTTTTTATCCATTAAGCAAGTCGATAGAAGTATTACCCTTAATTAAAGATCCAGAGATGGGATAACATCCTAATCTTAAAAGAATCCGCTATTGATGTTAGAAGATATTATTGATGAAGCTGACTTGTATCTCCTTCCATCGGGGATACAAATGAGGAACAAAAAGAGTGGGAAACATCCAAAAAGACAATAAATTACGAATCACTAATAATCATAAAACCCTTGACTAGCAAGGGTTTCATTTATTTTTTGTTATTGATGGTTATCGTTGATTTTCGGCGTTTACTTGCCGATACAAAATCTACCAAACACAGAACTCAACACATCTTCTGAAGAAATTTTTCCTGTAATAGTGCCTAAGGCATACAAGGCTGTGCGAACATCGATAGAAATAAAATCACCACTCATTTTTTCTTGCAGTCCTTTCTGCACCAATAATAAACTCGCTTTCGCCTGTTGAAAAGCTTCGAGGTGACGAGCATTCGAAACGATAAAATCGAAGCGCTTTGTTTGCTCACTACTTACTGCTTCAATCACTGAAATCAAGGTATCCATATTCCTTTTTTCGCGAGCCGAAATCTCTAGGGTTCTTCGTCCACTTAAGGTTGCTACTACCTCTTTACTATCTGACTGCTGAGCATTTGAATCGCCAATATCAGATTTATTGAGTAGGATAATTACCTTTTGTTCGGGCAGAAAGGAAAACGATTGAAAATCGCTGATTATCGTATCCACCGACGCCTGGATATCGGCCATG
The DNA here is from genome assembly GCA_040375635.1 of Chitinophagaceae bacterium. Classification (GTDB taxonomy): domain Bacteria; phylum Bacteroidota; class Bacteroidia; order Chitinophagales; family Chitinophagaceae; genus OLB11. The sequence continues at coordinate 8,439 of JBEISB010000075.1, forward strand.
TATAATATAATTTCTGCTTGTCTTATTTTTTCGAACGAACGCTCAATGCCTTTCGATTCCAGCAAATCGGTTGTTTCGCGTATCCCTGCCGTATCGATAAACCGATATTGAATACCGTGAATCTGTAAGGTATCTTCTATAAAATCGCGAGTGGTGCCAGCAAGTTCACTCACAATTGCCTTTTCTTCGCGGAGTAAAGCATTTAGCAATGTTGATTTGCCTACATTGGGCTTGCCGACTATCGCAATGGGAATCCCTTGCTTAATTACATTTCCTAATTGAAACGAACAAATCATCTGCTCGATTGCGGTGAGCATCTGTTGAATTAAATCGAGAAATTTTTTCCGATCGGCAAACTCCACATCTTCTTCACTAAAGTCTAATTCCAGTTCGAGCAATGCGGCAAAATCGATTAACTCTTGTCGCAGGGATTCGATGATATCCGAATAACCACCGCGCATTTGCTTAATGGCCAACCGGTGCTGACTTTCATTTTCGCTGGCAATAATATCGGCTACGGCCTCGGCCTGACTCAAATCTAATTTTCCATGCAAAAAAGCCCTGCGAGTAAATTCGCCCGGTTCTGCCAAACGCGCACCCGCACTGATACAGGTCTGCATTATTTTTTGAACCACAAATGGCGAACCATGAGAAGAAATCTCCACAGTATCTTCGCCATTATACGAATGCGGACCGCGAAACAAAGAGACAACGACCTCATCTACCACCTCATCCCCTGCCATAACGCTACCAAAATGCAAACTATGCGAAACCTGTTTCGCCAAGCGCTTACCTTTAAAAATAGAATCTACCAAATCTATAACCCCTTCACCACTCAAACGAATAACGGCAATGGCACTGGTGCCGGGCGGGGTGGCTAACGCAACAATAGGATGCATACGATTTTTTTTAAGGGGTAAGGATATGCAATTGACGCTTATACAACTGAATGGTATTTTCTAAGCCCAAATACAAGGCATCACAAACCAAGGCATGACCAATAGACACCTCTTGCAAATTGTCGATATGTTGAGCAAAGTATCTGAGGTTTTTTATATCTAAATCATGACCGGCGTTGAGGCCTAAACGACAATCAGCGGCAACCCGGGCTGCATGGATATATGGCGCTATGGCCACCTCTCTATTTTTTTCGAAGCCTGCTGCATAAGACTCTGTATATAATTCAACCCGGTCTGTACCGCAGCTAGCTGCATGGTGAATACGCTCTTCGATAGGATCTATAAAAATAGATACCCGAATGCCTGCCTCGCGAAAACGCCCACAGATGTCTTGTAAAAACAATTTTTCCTGTCGAGTATCCCAGCCATGATTGGAGGTAAGTTGATTTTCGGCATCCGGAACCAAGGTAACTTGTTCGGGCTTGTTGGCTAAGACAAGGTCCACAAATTTTTTCTCCTTCGGATTGCCTTCAATATTGAATTCAGTTGTAACCTTTTGTCGTAAAATAGGCACATCTTGATATCGAATATGTCGTTCATCCGGACGAGGATGTATAGTAATGCCATCAGCGCCAAAGCGTTCGCAATCAATGGCTACTTGCGCCAAATCAGGATTGTTTCCACCTCTCGCATTTCGCAGGGTAGCAAACTTATTGATATTCACAGAGAGTTTAATCATTCATCAAAATGCAAACTTACAGTCTGCTTACCGAAGTATCCCTAAAAAAAAATCCCGCCCGAAGGCAGGATTTTTTCAAATCAGAATCTATTCAAATATTATTTGTTCCAAAGACCACGACCAAAATACCAAACAAAATTAATATGAGCTGTG
>JBEISB010000161.1:0-5230 GCA_040375635.1 Chitinophagaceae bacterium
AGTTCAATCCAAAAGTAATCTTTCAATTTGCATCCAAGAGTGATGTGGTAAAAATTATTATTGCTATTACCTTGCTCTATGTGCTTTTGCATTTTATCCGAATCAGTATGTTATTGAGTAGTAACGACGACAGTTTTTATTATCAATATATCTGGAACAAACTTACGTTGCCCTCTTCGTTTGCTGCCTGGATTCGTCAGCCTTGGAGTTTGTTTACGTGGTTCTTTCTTGATGATAGCATCATGCGCATTATTGGCAATATGATTTGGCTTTGGATATTTGGTACCGTTATCGAAGACCTCAAAGGTGCTTGTCGCATCCTTCCTGTATTTATTACCGGGGGTGTTTTGGGAGGATTATTTATGTTACTCGCTAATGCCTTGTTGCCCAGTATCGGTAAAATCAATCTTGTGCCTTACTACACGTCTTCAACAGCATCAATCTTATCTGTTGCCTTTGCCGCGTTGCGATTTAAACCGAAATATCGTTTTTGGTGGTTTTTAGGCGTAGGGATTCCAATATGGGTATTTGTCATCATATTCGTTGCCTTTCAATTGGCTTCGATACAATTGGGCAATATGGCTTATTTGTTTTTGTTAGGTGGAGGGGTAATCAGTGGACTTTTATATACCAATGTTTTGCATGCTTATTATGAGGGGTTTACCCGCATATTAAAACGGAGCGATGATCTATTGGATAATCGGAATTTTATGAAAGCCAAGCCTATATCCGGTAGTCGTGTGGTTCCCTTTCAGCGTATCGATTTTACCCCTACTCGTATCGATCAAATTTTGGATAAAATTCACGAAAAAGGGATCAACTCATTGAGTGCCGAAGAAAAACGACTGCTCGACGAATTTAGTAATCCATCAAAATAAACAGATTGCGCAACTTTGTAAAATATAGTCTGCTATTGCTTAATCTGGTATTGGCTTCTTTATTGGCTGCTTCTCGACTAATTCCGTATTCGAATCCCTACGAGTATTCGTTTTTAGGATTGTTAGGTTTCTTTACTCCGGTTTTATTTTGCTTGCAGCTATTTTTTTTACTGCTGTGGTTGTTTAGTCGAAAGTTTCTCTATCTCTTTGTCCCCGTATCTTCTATGGCTTATTCGTGGTCGGTGGTGCATGTTTTTTTTGCCGTGCATAATCCCGAAGACAATCGACCTTCTGGATCACCGAGGGAGTTTAGTGTTATGAGTTACAATGTTCGACTGCTTGATCTGTATCATTGGAATGAAGACAAAGACAGTCGTAAAAAACTGATAGCCTTCTTGCACAAACAAAATCCAACCATTTTATGTCTGCAAGAATTTTATTCGGGTCAGGATAAAAAAAAATCCTAATAATATACGCGCTATACAACAAGCCTGTGGATACGAATATATGGCCGAGTGTAATATGTATGTAACCAAAAGAGGGAAATGGGGGAGTATTCTGTTTTCCCACTTGCCCATAGCCGGCACCAAGAACTATGAGATGGATGTACAGGGCAATAACTTATTGCAAAGAGCTGATATTGTTTTTGATGCGGATACGTTTTCAGTGTATAATGTTCATCTCAAATCAAATCGTTTGAGTAAGTCAGAAAGTGAACTTGTAAATCAAAAAGATGTACCCGATTTTAGCGATAGTAATTTATCGGCATCAAAATCTATTTTTAGAAAGTTACAAGATAATGCAGTCAACCGCGGACTCGAAGCCGATATAGTATCCTCCGCCATTGCGCAACAAGGAAAGCCTGCGATTGTTTGCGGCGACCTTAATGATATTCCTTGTTCGTATGTATACTTCAAACTTAGAGATACATTACGCGATGCCTTTTTAGACAAAGGGCTAGGGTTGGGGTATACTTTCAGAGGAAGTCTACCCGTGTTTCGTATCGATTATCTTTTTTATCATCCTGTATTTACCCTCAATCAGTTTAGCACTTTGTCGGTGCCTTTCTCCGATCATAATCCCCTCATCGCCCGATTTAGTTTGCCTGAAAAAACGGCTAGCCCTTAGGAGATAAAATCCTGAGTTCTACACGGAATGCGAATTTTATTTCCGCAACTAAAATCATTACTGGCTTACGGACTATAATACTGCGTGGTTATGTATTACAACGTAAGCGTTCAATGGTATGACGTTTTTCTTTTAGGACTTAATACCCATTGATATAACTCGATAAAAATTTTGGCCACCGCGTCGTAGGTATACTTGTTATGGGCCTCTTGAGCGATATGTGGAAGTGAGTATTGATGATAGTTTTTGATCATAGTTTTCATGGCATTGGCTAAGCCCTCAACATCACGCGCATCAACTTTGAGGCCATTACTTTCGTTAATTAATTCTTGCACCCCACCAACCCGGGTAACGATAGCGGGTCGGCCGCTGCATAGCGATTCAAGGACTACACACGACTGGCTTTCGGTATCACTAAAAATAATGAGTGCATCGGCATCAGACATATGGCTTGCTACCGAAGGATAGGGTAATACACCTAAAAAAGTAACCCTATCGGCTAAATTCATTTGTTGGGCTAATGCTGGATAATGATTGTCGCCATTGCCGATAAAGTGTAAGGTAAAGTCAATATGATTTGCTTTGAGCAATGCAGCTGCTTGTAAAATTCCATCTACATTTTTTAAGGGAATCATATTAGATACATGCAAAAAACGAAATCTGTTTTTGGGGGTATGGGGTGCATAACGAAACAGTGCTGTATCCACCACATTGGGAATCACTGTATAGGGTTTCTGCATCACCCAATCATTCATCTCTTTCCCTAAGCTATCGCTAACGGTAGTCAGGGCATTGGCATTTTTAATCACCCATCGGGTAAGCCATCGGTACAAAAAGTTTCGTGTTTTAAAATGATCCTCTTGCCGGTCGTTATAAATACCATAGTGTTCGGTCACAACATAAGGGATGCCATATCTCCATTTCCAAAGCATAGCTATTACCCCGGCCTTTATTGGAATTTGCACATGCACTACATCGGGTTTGCCGTATTTTGTAATATGATGCTGATGGATAATATAGTAGCGGATAAGTCCTGCCCATTTCGAAAACAACCGGTTACTCTTTACTGGATTTTGATAGATCCATTCTTGTAATTTGTCATTTGGATTTGACACCTGCACACCGGCGTTTCCTTTATTGTTTTTATGAACATAGATAACATCGATGGCTTGATAAGCAGAAACAGCCTGCGCATGACGTTGCACAAAATCCCCTGTGTAAGGATCGTCGCCATTTGGATACCAACTGCATAACCAATATACCTTTGTCATTTGTGTGGGTGAAAGTAAATCAATTTACACGGAAAGAAAATCGCTTTAACGGATTAACATCAGATCTCCTTTCCGAGTATAGAGATGTCCGTCGGTAAGACAATAATAGCGAAGAATATAAAAATAGGTATCGGTAGCGGCGGGTTTTCCCTGCTCATAGCCATTCCATCCATCTCGAAAATCGGTGCTTCGCCAAACCTTGTTTCCCCAACGATTATAGATTTCGAATTGTACGAGTTTTAGTCCAGCCGTTGTGGTGATTTTAAAGATGTCGTTGGTTCCATCTTGATTGGGAGAAAATGCATTCGGAATAAATACAGCTTCGCAACAATTCCCTGGTTCGATATATACGGTATCCTTGGTCTTACAACCATTGGCATCCTGAACATCTACTTGGTACCATCCAAAATATAATTGCTCTATGCGACTATCATATTGGGGCGGTGTAGTATTCCAATAATATTGATAGGGTGCAGTGCCTCCGCTCACATTTGCTTGTGCCCAACCTTCGAAGCCCGTGCCAGTACAAGCCAAATCTTGTTTGCTGATCGATACCGCTAAAGGATTTTGGGGGGCAGCTATTGAAACTATCGTATCATATCGACATCCAGCCGAATCTTTAATTTGCATCGTGTAGTTTCCTTGTGATAATCCACTAAAATTACCGCTGGTATTTACCTTCGGGCCTGGATATAGGTAGAAGGTAAACGGAGCTCTCCCTCCTTGTGGTATGACCATAACACTGCCATCACTGCTATTTGAGCAGGCCGTCGATTGGATATTTATTGGATTGGCACCCAGTAATGCAGGCTGTGGTAAAAAGAGTAAGGTGTCATAAGTACATCCAACAGCATCCATCACATGCAAAAGATAAGAGCCACTCGTTAATGCAGTAAATAATCCGCTACTGCTGAGAGTACCTCCTGCGAGTGAGTATTGGTAAGGACTCACACCTCCATCGGCTACCGCATACAGACTACCATTTTTTTCGCCGTAACAAGTTGGCATCAATTTGTCGAGTCGTGATAAATGCAGTCTGGCATTCTGGGTAATTGTTGCTTGTGTCGTAGCACTGCACCCGATAGCATCCGTTGCTGTAAGGGTATAGGTGCCTGCTGGTAATCCCGTAAAATGTCCATTGGCAGTTTGGGTTCCTGCTACAGGTTGAAGGGTGTAAGTGAAAGAGCCACTGCCTCCTGTATTGCTAGCATCAAGAATTCCTGCGGCATCTCCGTAACAAGCAATGGGAGTGGTGTTTATCTGAGCCCAATGAATCTGTGGAGGTTCTTGTAATAAAATGGGACCCAGACTTTGCGTACAGCCCTGTGCATCTAACAGTTGTACCGTATATAAGTTCGACGATAATGCAGAAAATAATCCATTTGTGTTGGTAACCGAAGTTGGCTGCAAGGTGAACGTATAGGGAGAACTGCCTCCGCTTGCTGTGGTTTGAATGATACCATCTGCAGCGCCATAGCACGAGAGATTTTGGGAAAGGGTAAGACTCAAATTGATAGGATTAGGTTGTGCAATATTCGCCACGGTGCTTATTGAGCAGGCATTGATATCAGTAACAACGATGGTGTAATTCGCTGCCGTTAATGAGGTAAACAATCCACTGCTATTCGTTACTCCACCAGGCAGTAATTGATACGATAATGAGCCACTGCCGCCGCTGCCATAAGCATGGATGGATCCGTTATTATTTCCATTACAAGGGATGGTGTTAATTTGTAAACTGTCCCATACTACTGCTGTAGGATTCGCGAAAAGATGTGTCAACGAAAGACTACATCCAGATGCATCCGTTGCAACCAAGGTATACAAGTTGGCTGATAAGTTTGTAAACAATCCACTACTATTACTCATGCCCCCTGGCGAAAGTGAATATAAAAAACCGCCAGCGCCACCGGTGCATTGCACTTGCCATTGCGCATCGTTTGCATTATGGCA
>JBEISB010000190.1:0-3937 GCA_040375635.1 Chitinophagaceae bacterium
CCGGAGCTACCTCTGGTATTGGACAAAGTACGGCCCGTTTGCTGGCCGAAAAAGGTTTTGCTTTAATCGTTACGGGACTAAGAAAATAACGACTCGAAGCCCTGAAGGCCGAGTTAGAAAGTAAATACACATCGCCGGTACATACCTTATGCTTTGATGTCAGAAACCTCGAAGAAACCCAAGCTGCCTTGGCCTCTCTGAGCGAAAAACAATTTCCGGTGATTGATATCCTGATTAACAATGCAGGACTAGCCGCCGGCATGGGCCCTATTGATGAAGGAAATTATGAAGATTGGAACCTGATGATTGATACCAACCTGAAAGGACTTTTGCATGTGAGTCGTGAGATTTTACCCCGCATGAAAAAGCAAGGCTTCGGACATATTATCAATATCAGCTCTACCGCAGCCAAAGATGTTTATCCCAATGGCAATGTATATTGTGCCACTAAGTTTGCCGTCGATGCCCTGACCAAAAGTATGCGCATTGATTTACTCCCCCATGGCATTAAAGTTACGTCTATCAACCCAGGTGCCTGCGAAACAGAATTCTCCTTGGTTCGTTTTCATGGCGATGAAGCCAAAGCCAAATCGGTGTACAATGGGTTTACGCCCCTAAGCCCTAATGATGTGGCCGATGCTATTCATTATGTGGCCACCCTACCTGCTCAGGTTTGTGTCAACGACTTAACCCTTACTTGTTTACGTCAGGCTAGCTCCAATCACCTCCTTAAAAACCCTCTTTAAATTGTAACGCGTTATGTATATCGAACAACTATACACCCAGTGCTTGTCTGAAGCAGCGTATTATATCGAATCGAATGGCGAGGCAGCTATTATTGATCCCCTTCGCGATACAGAAAAATATATTTCGTTGGCAAACTCACGACAAGCACGCATCAAATATATTTTCGAAACGCATTTTCATGCCGACTTTGTGAGCGGTCATCTGGATTTAGCCCGCGAAACCGGAGCTACCATCGTTTACGGACCGGATGCGCATACCGAATTCGAAAAATACATGGCCGCTAATGGCGAAGTATTTCCGCTGGGCGATTGCACCCTCGAAGTGATGCATACACCCGGACATACCTTAGAGTCTACTTGTTATTTATTGCGCGATGCCCATCAACAACCCGAAGCCTTGTTTACCGGCGACACTTTATTTGTTGGCGATGTAGGTCGCCCCGATTTATTTAGTGGCAATTTAAGTAAAGAAGAACTGGCCGCCATGATGTACGATTCTTTGCAAAAATTAAAATCAATACCCGATTCTGTGAAAGTGTATCCTGCTCACGGACCGGGTTCTAGCTGTGGTAAAAACTTAGGCCCCAACACACATAGCACCATCGGCGAAGAGAAAGCTACCAATTATGCCATGGCCGATATGAGTAAAGAAGATTTTATTGCCGTGGTTACCGAAGGTTTATCTACACCTCCTGTTTACTTTCCGATAAATGCCGGCATCAATAAAAAAGGATATATGAGTTTAGACGAGTTGAAAGGCCAAGGATTGCGCCCAATGTCGGTTCAGGAAGTAAAAGAGTTGCACGACAAAGTAATTCTGCTTGATACCCGCAAGGCGACTGTATTTACCCATGGCTTTGTACCAGGCTCCATAAGCATTGGCCTCGAAGGTCGCTTTGCCGAATGGGCCGGAGCGATGCTGCCTTTTCACGATCCGATTGTTTTGATTACCGAACAAGGAAAAGAAGAAGAAACCTTGGTTCGATTGGCCCGCGTTGGATTTGATCAGGTTGTTGGCTATCTCGATGGTGGCTTCGAAGCTTGGCAAGCCGCCGGCGAACCTATCGATATGATTATTGATATAGAAGCCGACGAATTAAAAATGGATATCAATTACGATAATAAATTGTTGGTGGTAGATGTACGTAAGGAATTAGAATTCGATAACGGACATGTGGTTAGCGCCGTCAATGTTCCGCTCAATACCTTTACCGATCTCAATACGCTGTCTAATTTCGACGATCAAGATAATTTATACATTCATTGCGCCGGGGGCTACCGTTCGGTCATTGCCTCTTCGTTACTGAAGCGACAAGGTTATCATAACTTGCGGAATGTATTGGGCGGCTACGAGCAAATTAAACAAGTGCCCGGTATGCCGATAGAAGTTGCGAAACAAGCCGTGAATTAATTTTTTTGTCACCAGCTTTTGACCAGTATGCAGCGGGGTTGCGTCGCACCCTTCAACTGCATTTTCTGTATGGAGCAAACACAAACGGCACAGCAAAAACAGACTGCCTTTCCGTATCATTTTTGAGAGCATTATCAACTCGATGAGGTATCGATCAGCAAAGGATTTGTCGCTGACGTGTGCGACGCAACCCCGATTGATACTTGCACACAGACGACCCCATAAAAAAATTTAGAAGCTGGTGACCAGTTTAATATTCAACAAACGACTGGTAAGGCGATTCGGTACCGCATACGTTTTGTTACTGCTTTGGTCTTGTATCCATAAATACGACAAGGTGTTTTGGATACCCAGCAAGTTAAAGACTTCTAAGCTGGCCCACATCGATTTTACATTGCGGAAGAAACTATAACGCGGACGATCTTTGCGGGCACCGTCGAGCAGCAAGGCCGAAAAGCCAATGTCTACCCGTTTGTAGCTAGGTATGCGTAAGGTATCGCCGGCACGGTTCTGGTCTGGCGGACCAAAAGGCAATCCGGTAGAATACAAACCGTTGAGGTATAATTTAAAATTTTTATTGCCCGGCAGGTAATCCGAAAAAAACATCCCGAAACTCACGCGCGAATCGGTGGGCCTAGGAATAAATCCGGGATGAATGACAGTACTATCAAGACCCGTTACTTTACTTTTTACGCTCACCTCGTCGCCAATAATATCTTCGGCCGTTTTCATGATGCCCAAGCTAATCCACGATTCGGCATCTTTTACAATATCGCCATAGAGGCGGCCTTCGATACCATAGGCATAACCCTTAGCCTCGTTTTTACCGAAGTAGCGGATACGAACATTATCGTATTCGTAAGGCACCAGATCCCAGAGATATTTATAATAGGCTTCGGTAGTGAGTTTAAAGGGGCGGTTGCCAAGTGCTTTAAAGTTATAATCGAGACCCGCAACAAGATGCCAACTTTTTTGGGCTTTTACCTTGAGGTTGACACTGCCATCGAGGTTACGCATTTCGCGGTAGAAAGGGGGCTGACTATACATACCGCTAGCCGCACGAAACACAATATCTTTTTTCCACGAAGGCTTCCACGACAATTGCGCGCGTGGACTCAACAAAAACTCTTGGTTGAGATTGTTATAATTAAAGCGGACACCGGCAGTAAGCACAACCCCTGCCGAATCAAAAGCGATATTGTCTTGAATAAAGCCACTCAGTCGCGCATACGAAAAATCTTGCGTGGTTTTATACCGCTTGGCCATCAGCAGTGCCGTATCGTTAGCCGGTTGCGAAAAGCCTGCGCTGTCTCTACGTTCCCATTCGTTGAGTTTGTCGCTAATGCGAATGATTTCGCTATTAAGCCCCCATTGCCAAAAATGTCGTTTCGCGTCGTACGAACCCTTGTGGCCGATATTAAACACATTGACATTAAGATAATTGCGGGCGTAGTTATGAATAATACCAGTACCCAAAGCATATTTGATATCGCCGAAATTATCCTTGCCCAAATCGGTTTCGAGTTCCCCGAGCAGGTATTCGCCCTGTATATCGTAGGTTTCGGATTCGTTGGTTTGAAAACCCGAGGCAATCAATTTCAGTAAGGTTTTTTTACCCGGTGTATAGCTTAGCGATAAACCCCCATACCTTGAATCGAACTTATCGGTTTCGGCTCCGTTGTAGAAAGTACGCAATTGAAAGGCCTTATTAATTAAGCCAAAACTTTGGGTTGAGCTTTCGGGTTGAAAGTCGAAGCGATTGCGGGCATAGTTAGCAAAC
>JBEISB010000100.1:0-8279 GCA_040375635.1 Chitinophagaceae bacterium
CATAAAATCAAATCCCTCTTTGCTCAAATCATCCATATCATTACTTCCTGTTATTTGCGCAAAAGCACTATAAATAGTACCAATCATCCAGGGTAAGGTAAACAGAAGACCTAGTCCGCAAGCTAAGGCACTAATCATCACACTGATTCCTAAAATGATATATAAACCTAGTAATGAGATAAAATTACGCATCACTATTTTACGAGACAACTCCATCGCTTTCCAACCTGTCATTCGGTAGATGACAATAAAGTGCGTTGTGAACGACCAAATCAAACCTAAAAAACAAAACAGGAGAATAGCCAGCATAAATAAGAGAATGGATTTGGCACTAATGAGCCCCGCTAAGATATCAAGCATTTCATCCTTACGGTATCTTCCTTGTATTGTAGAACTTATTTTATACAGCTCAATAAAATCGGGGATATAACTAAATAAAAACACTAAAACAACGCTAATCATAATGATACCTTTGATTAAACTCGATACCATCAAGGGCGTTAAAAATTGAAAGCCTTTGAACATATCACCAAAATCATCCCAGCGTTTTCCTTGGGCGATTTGCCAGGTAACATATACGGCACCAGCGCCTAGGCAAGGACTTATTATGAGTCCATTAGCGATAGACCCGGCAATGGGAATGATGCCGGTACAGAATGAAATAATAATCATTAAAATACCGCCTAATATGTAATAGAGGAGTTGGCTCGATACTAATTTCCAACCTTGTGATAGAGCGGTTTCTATAGAGAAACTACCTCCTGCTTGTTCGAGTTGTTCGATATTTTTCATGGTATTTTTTCCTAAATGTAAGAAAAAGTAAATGACGTAGGTACTTACAAATAAAAATCAACATTCTCGTTTCCTTACATCTATCGATAAGTGGCCAAATCTATTGGTAATATCCCCCTTCCTCAACCTACATTCACCGCAAAATCTTTGGTCATAATATGGGTGTGACCTATTTTCATACACTTAAAATTTACAAACTACAATGAAACAATTTGCTGCCTTACTCTTGGCATCCCTTTTTGCCGGAAATGTTATGGCTCAGGATTTGCATAGTGCGGGAGATGTCAATAAAAACATCACCCCCTATAATGATGCCCTAGACGCTATCAATGGTGTTAGCACTGCTGGCTTACAACAACAAGCTGCCTGGAAAGCGTTTACACAACATCATCCGGGCTGGGGGGCTCGCTTCAATCGTTATACGCGACTGCCTCATCGTGCCGTGGGCGATCCGATTCCATTTGCCCCGGGTGGTAATGATCCGGTTGCTAAAGCCAAGGCCTTCTTGCAACAAGAGTTTGCCGATTTTAATTTACCGTTGAATGAGTTGGTTGTTAATCGCCATTTCAATGATGGTAAATATATACATGTCGACTTTACTCAGGTTCATAATAATACCGCTATTCTGTGGAGTCGAGCTACTGTGCGATTTACGCAAGATTTGAAAATTGTATTAACAGGATTGGACTTGCATCGCGATATACCCAATATAAGCGCTTCACTTGCACCAGCCGCAGCTGTTCAAAAGGCAGTAGATGCTATCAATTCAACCGTTACCGGTACTTCGGTGGGTAATAGTTTACAGATAATGCCTGTACCAAGCGATGGTAAATACACTTATCACCTCGTGTATGAGGTTCACGTAGAAACCAAAAACCCCAACGGATTACCCGGCAACTATTTGTCGTATGTTGATGCCAATACCGGCGCCATTTTGTATCGACAAAATCAGGTTAAAAATTTCGATGTAAAAATTAAAGGCGATGTTCATCCCGTTAACCAATATACCGCAACGGAAAATCGTCCGATGAAGAATATGAAGGTGCAAGTGGGAGCCACCACCTATTATACCAACAACAGCGGTATTGCTACCGTGCCTACAGGTCCGGCCACAGCTACCATTTCTCTCTCGGGTCGGTGGGTAAATGTGTTAGACGCAGGGGGTAGTGCAACAACCGCCGCTTCGTATACAAATACATTTGCTAATACTGGCGATTCGAGCACTTTTGATATTACCGTTCCGCATGCTAACGTTAGAGGCGTAAATGTGTACTATCATGTGAATGAAATTCATGATTTCATGAAAACGAAATTCCCTACGTTCACAGTAATGGATAATCCATTGCCAGCTAATGTAGACGTTGCCGGCACTTGCAATGCCTTTTATAATGGAAGCAGTATTAATTTTTATGCAGCCGGTGGTGGATGTAATGCCTTCTCTTATATTGGTGATGTGATGAGTCATGAATATGGACATGGCATCAGCGATAAATTTTATACCTGGCAGGGTACAAGCTTCGACAACGGCGCTATGGGCGAAGGATATTCTGATACTTGGGCCAACTGCATTTTAAAAACAGGGATTATCGGAGCCGGTGCAAATTCTCCTACCGATTATATCCGTCGTTACGATATCATTCAGAAAGTGTATCCGCAAGATATACAGGGCGAAGTACATGCTGATGGTGAAATTATTGCCGGTGCTTGGTGGGATGTGGGTCAATATTGGAATAGTATCGATTCGATGGGCGATTTATTTGCTGCTTCTTATTTTGGTTTAGCTAACGGACCTGATGGTACCGAAGGTGTGGTATATCACGATATATTAATTGATGCCTTACAGTACGATGATAATAATGGAAATCTCAATGATGGCACCCCTCACTTTGCTTATATTGTTCAGGCATTTGCGGACCACGGAATTTATTTATTGAGTAATACGGTTATCAATCATACCGTTCCTTCCTCTGTTGTTGCTGCTACTCCTATTGCCTTGGAGGCCGACGCCTTAGCCGATTTTCCGGCATTTTTAGGAGATATTAAATTGATATATCGTAAAAAAGGAACCTTGGTTTCTGATACTTTGTTGATGACCAGAACAGGCTCTCACTACACGGTTCAGTTTCCGGCTTCAACCAATGGGGATGTGTATGAATATATTTTTGTTCTCTACGATTATGTAAACACCTTGACGCAATATTCTCCGGTGAATTCGCTCTTTAATACTGGATTTACCTCACGCAATATTCCTTACTATTTATTGGTAGGATATAATACGGTAATGACCGAGCCTTTTGATAATGTGAGCAGCTCTACACCCGGATGGGTAATTGGTACAGCCGCTTCCGACAATGCGACGGGTGGTAAGTGGATTGTTGCTGTACCTGTGGCATCGATGACCAATGGAGATACCATACAAACAGGTCGTGATCATAGCACAGGATCAGGTAAATGCGCCGTTACCGGAAATGCAGCCAGCACAGCAAGTACTCCAGGAAATGCCGATGTGGACGGAGGTAGAACTAGTTTATTGACACCCGTGTTCGACTTGTCTCCATATAACAAACCTATCATATCGTATTGGAGATGGTTTAGCAATAGCCAAAGTTCAAATAACCCGGGTAAAGACCTTTGGAAGGTATGGGCATCTTATGATAACGGGACAACTTGGAATATGGTAGAAAAAACGTATAAACCTGATGTGCGTTGGAGAAGAAGTGTCTATATTCCAGATCTATCGAAAGGCAACCAAGTGATGCTGATGTTTGTGGCCACAGATTCGGCAGCTACTGCAACGGCCGGAACTTGGGTAGAGGCAGCTGTGGATGATATTGAAATTTTAGAGCTCGGTAATGGAGCCACGGTTGGGGTAAATGATATCAGCACATTATCGAGCACTATCTATCCAAATCCTGCTCAAGATCTTCTCACCATTCAAACCGCAGAGGAAGGATTGTTGCAATATCAAATTGGTAATGCCTTGGGCGAAATCTATATGCAAGGAACGAAAGCGAATACACAGCGTTTACCAGTAAATGTATCGGCCTTACCGAATGGCATTTATTTTCTGCGACTTCAAATGAATGGCAAAACGAGTATACATCGCTTTGTCATTAACCGCTAAACATAATACTACACATAAAAAAAAGCCATGCATCTCGCGTGGCTTTTTTCATGATCAGCTGTCTCGTAAATGGATAGCGTGAGAATATGTTTTGCAGAGGCGATAAGGGTTAGTGCATGGTATTATTCTACGGCACAGATAGTTTGTTTATACAAAGATTTTACATCTTCTCGGGGGCATAATGAAAGAAGCTAATCATACCCAGACAAACAAAACGCTTATATAATTAAGCTCAACACTTAATCTACCGATATATAACCCGTATCCAAAGGCGTACTTCCATCAAACAATTGAAAGCTATAAATTCCTCTGGAGTTAAAATTATTTTTGTCGAGGATCAATAGCGTTTTAGAAATTCGGGATATCCGCAAGACTTCATTTTTTACGGGATCGTAGAATCGTATCGTATAGCGATGAGAGAGGGCATCTTCGAGTTTAATTTTAATATGACCCGAAGCCGCATCTGTAAAAATCTTGTCGTTAGGTGTAAAACTAAATGTACTGTTGTTTTCTGGTTTAGTAGGTTTGGGTAAAGCCTCATTTCGTTTCGCCATTTCGAGGCGCTGATTTTCAACACGCTGGGCCTCGGCTTTTTCGGCTTCAGCACGAGCTAAAGCTGCTTGTAATAACTCCGACTTTTTGGAGGCCTCTGCTTGCTTTCGTAAGTCTAATGCGATACTATCCGATTTGCGGACAATTTCCGCTTGTTTTTGCAATTCTGCTTTAATACTATCCGCTTTGCGGACAGCCTCTGCTTTTCTTGCCGCGATGGCTAGTTTTTCCGCTTCTATTTTTGCTAAGGCCTCGGCTTTGGCGGCAGCTACCCGAGTCACAGTAGCCGAATCGAGTACCGATTTATAGGTATTGCTATACCACTCAAGATCGCTGTTAAAGGCAATATATAGCCGATAGTAATTATTGCCGACCATCGGGTGTGGATCAAGATATGATTGATTGCCTTTTTTAGGGGTATTGAGTATACCCAAGGTGCTGAAGTTGCGCACGCTATCGGCAGAACGTTGTACAGAAATTGATTTCACCCCATCATACTGACAATACCATTCTAAGCGAATTTCCGCATCTTGATTGCGTAAGCTTATTTCAGGAAGTTGTTTCTGGGTTTGCGCCCAAGCACTCATACTGAATAACAGCAGACCAGCGGCAAACAATGAAGAGAAGGTTTTTTTCACGCGAACGAAGGTATTGAATAAAACCAAAAGAAAAGGCCAATTTTTATGGACTAATGATAGATCGATTTCCTTGTAAACCGCCGGTATGTATAGCTAATATCCGTGAGGGACCCTTCCAGATTTCACGAAGGATGAGATCGTAAATTCCCGCCATCATTTTGGCCGTATATACCCTGTCGAGCTCTATGCCTTGTTGCTCTTGAAACGATTTCATAAAACACAACAACTCTTTGTTGACTCGTCCAAATCCGCCGTACGAGTACTCTGTTTCTAATGCCCACTGTTGATGCTGTGTTTGCCGGGCAATATTTTGAGTAAGATATTGTCCTTGCTTCATTGCTGTAAATCCTGTGATGAAAATATTTTCTGACACTGATTGGCACAGTCCGGCCAGGGTTGTTCCTGTACCTACCGGACAACAAACGCGTTGATATGATGAAATATCAATGTCCGTTAACATCTCTCGTATACCTCTACAACCTTCTGCATTACTTCCGCCTTCGGGAATAAACCATGCGTTGGGAAATCGATCTTGCCAAGGACGCAGCCAGTCTGCTTCGGTTTTAGACCGGTACTCGCTCCGCGAAACAAAATGCAATTCCATGCCCCATTGCCGACAATCATGAAGCATCGCATTATCAATGTCTTCACCCCTTATGATTCCGATGGTTTTCAATCCCAATTGTTTACCAGCAAAAGCCAATGCATGAAGATGATTCGACCAAACGCCTCCAAAGCTCAGTAAACACTGCTTTTGGGCTTCTCGCGCTGCTGCAATATTATAGGTTAACTTAAACCATTTATTACCCGAAACCTGAGGATGCAATAAATCAGCTCTCAAGAGATGCAATTCGATTTGTCGATCGAGTAATCGCTGATCATGAATGATAGAAATAGACAGTGGTGTCGAATCAATATCCATATTCTTTCAAGAAAAGATCGTTGTTACGCCAGTCTTTCCGAACCTTCACATGCAGTTCTAGAAAAACTTTACGTTCAATAAACTTCTCGATATCGAGACGAGCTTCTTGTCCTATGCGTGTTAGCATACTTCCTCCTTTACCGATAATAATCGATTTTTGGGTTTCTCTACTCACGACAATATCGGCTACAATTTTGGTCAGGGTATTTTTTTCTTCATATTGTCGAACGTACACAGCAGCATGATAAGGCAGTTCTTCGTCGAGGGCAAAAAAGAGTTTTTCACGGATCATTTCCGCCACAAAAAAACGCATAGGCCTATCGGTAAGCGTGTCCTCGTCGTAATAGGGAGGCATTACCGGTAATTGGTTTACAATAGCATCAAGAAGGGTGTCGAGATGCGTTTTTTGCAAAGCGGAAATTTCGATAATGCCGACAACTTGTTTTAGCGAGGAGAAGGCAGTCTTTAATTTTTCGATGGCCCCAGCTTTCCCCTTGTCGATTTTGTTGATGACAATCAAGGTATTTTGTTTCGACTTCAGGGATTGCAGCAATGCTATGTTAGAGGCTGCATCATCACGGGCATCTATGATAAACAAAATCAGGTCAGGCCTTGCTTTGCCAAATCAACCTCCTTCATCATACGCTCATGCAGTTTGTACACACTTTGCAGTAACCCCGGGGTATCATTAAAGACAATTTGGTAATTTTTTTCGGTCAGAATCCCCAAAATTTTGTTTCGGGTGGTTTGGGCCTTGGGAGAAACGATGGCTAGTTTCTCATTGAGGAGAGCGTTTAATAGTGTGGACTTGCCCGCATTGGGCTTACCAAAAATGCCCACAAATCCGCTTCGGAAATCATTCATTACCACAAAGATAACAAGAAGAATTTGGCAGACCACTTTTCTTGCATACCTTTGCATTGCGAGGTAGAGCAGCGGTAGCTCGTTGGGCTCATAACCCAAAGGTCACTGGTTCGATCCCGGTCCTCGCAACAAAAAAATGGGCAAAGTTTAGCTTTGCCTTTTTTAATTTTACAAACATGCCATTATATACTGTAGCCGTTGTAGGCCGTCCGAATGTAGGGAAGTCGACCCTTTTTAACCGTCTGATAGGGGAACGCAAAGCCATTGTAGATGACGTGAGTGGGGTAACCCGCGATCGGCAGTATGGCGAAAGCGAGTGGAATGGTAAGCATTTTCATGTGATTGATACGGGTGGATATGTGGCCAATGGTGATGATGTTTTCGAAAAAGAGATTCGTCAACAAGTAGAAATTGCCATTCGTGAAGCGAGTGTGATTTTATTTGTGGTGGATGTTACGTCGGGTGTAATGGGATTAGACGAGGAGTTTGCCCGCTTATTGCACCGCAGTCGGAAGCCCGTATTATTGGTCGTAAACAAAGTAGATAATAGCCGACGCCAAATCGATGGGGTTGAATTCTATAGTTTAGGTTTCGAACATGTACATTTTATTTCATCGCTGAGTGGGTCCGGAACGGGTGATTTGATGGATGCTGTTACCGAGCGCATGACAGAACCCACCGAAGAGTTAAACACGGAGTTGCCTAAAATTGCTATTGTAGGACAACCCAACGCTGGAAAATCATCGATACTCAATGCCTTGGTAGGTGAAGAGCGAAACATAGTTTCGGAAATACCGGGTACGACACGCGATAGCATTCACACCCATTATAATTTGTATGGGAAAGATTTTATTTTAATCGATACCGCCGGATTACGTAAAAAAAGTGTCGATAAAGAAGATATAGAGTTTTACTCGACCATACGCGCGGTGAAAGCGATAGAAGAAGCCGACGTTTGTATGTTGATGGTAGATGCTACCAAAGGCTTAACCTCGCAGGATGTCAATATTTTTAGCTTGGCCACCCGCAAAGGAAAGGGCATTGTGGTGCTGATGAATAAATGGGATTTGGTAGAAAAAGAAACCATGACCAGCAAACGCATTGAAGAAGAGATTAAGCACAAATTAGCGCCTTTTACAGATGTGCCTATTTTGTTTATTTCGGCGACTGAAAAAATACGGATTCATAAGGCTATCGAAGAGGCTCTCGATATTTTTGAACGCCGTACCCAAAAAATCAGCACTTCGAAGCTCAATGATATTATGTTGAAGGAGATACAGCATTTTCCATTACCTATGTTTAGAGGCAATCCGGTTACCATTAAGTTTGTTTCTCAGTTGCCGGTAGTTGTTCCTTCTTTTACCTTCTATTGTAATCATCCAGATGA
>JBEISB010000024.1:0-16484 GCA_040375635.1 Chitinophagaceae bacterium
ACATCGACTGCCCTTGGTAAGCTTGTAAAGACTGCATTACAGCCAATAATTTTCTTGGGCTTTGTTTTGTTTCCAACGAATATCAAACGAAATCCCACTCATCACCATCCAATGATCTTGATAAAAACGTTTGCCATTCATAGGAATATTTCTGTCTACCTTGTATTCGTTACGCAAAAAGGTAAACCCTAAACGCCAATTCATTTGTCGATTCAAACGAAATGACCCGTATGCTTCGGCCAACAAAGTACCATAACTATCAGAAGTAAGGGTATTTAAGTTAAAGGCATAAGGCTCTGTTTTATACTTGATTTGGTTTTCTATACCCGGATTGGTTTCGTACGAACGAAAATAACCCAACTTAGAATCCCCAAAGTTTACACCACCGATATCGCAGTTGAAAAACACATCTACGCCGCGTTTGATATGAATTTTAATGGCCGCGTATGCATTCAGGGTATTGGTTTGTACTTCAGGCATGTAGAGCGTATCGGCTCCACCCGGATTTAAGGCTGTAAGCTTCGCACTCGAGGTGGTATATTCTCTTTTCTTTGATCCAAATACATTTGCTCTTAATCCGCACCCCACGCTGAGCCATTGCTTCTTTCGGCCTATGCCATGTAGGTATTGAATATTGGTGCCGGCGATCCAATGCGGATTCCCGTAATAGCCAATACCACCGGTTACACCTACCTCGGCAGTTCTTTTCTTCAATACCTTTCTCATTTGTTGTGCCTGTGTGGGCAATACGATTACCAGTAACAGGGCACAGAGCCATAGTCTTTGTAACATAGCACTTAAGTTTATTCAAAGCTATAAAAGTAAGGTTCTAGCCATAGAAATACAACTATTTTTTTATGGACTTCCAAGGATAGCTCAGGCTCTACTCTCCATTTACCAACCCTCGGTAGGAAAATATGGACTTACAACTGCGCTTGAATGGGGTTCTTTTTTTGTCACCAGCCTATTTCCGTGAATGCAGCGGGGTTGCGTCGCACACTTCGGCGACATTTTCTGTAGGCATCAGGAGCAGCCATAAAATCAACCATAACAAAAACAAGACCTAGGCGCTCAACTTCATCAGCTCACTAATATCGGCCATCAGTCTTTTAGCAACATTATGGGCCGTAGTTTCCGAATTGCTCTCTGCATAAATGCGAATAATAGGCTCTGTATTCGATGTTCGCAAATGAACCCATTCGTTTTCGAATTCAATTTTTAGTCCATCCACATCACTCATCGGTTGCTTACTGTACTTATCGCGTATGCCGTCAAAAATGCGCTCTATGTTTATCTCCGCACTTAATTCTATTTTATTTTTCGACATGTAGTAATCCGGATACATGCGACGCAGTGCTGATGTCGATTTGCCAAACTTCGCTAAGTGAGTTAAAAACAGGGCAATGCCAATCAGCGCATCACGACCATAATGAAAATCAGGAACGATAATACCGCCATTGCCTTCACCACCAATCACGGCATTCACCGCCTTCATCTTGTTAACGACATTCACTTCACCAACCGCACTAGCAAAATATTCGCCACCATGACGAAGGGTGATATCTTTTAAGGCCCTAGTGCTCGACAGATTCGATACGGTATTTCCTTTTCGCTGCGATAAGATATAATCGGCCACTGCCACCAAGGTATACTCTTCCCCAAACATAGAACCATCTTCACAAACAAAGCAAAGCCTATCTACATCAGGGTCTACCACAATGCCGATATCGGCTTGCTGTCGCTGCAACAAGGTAGATATTTCGTGTAGGTTTTCGGGCAAGGGCTCTGGGTTATGCTGAAACCGTCCATTAACCTCTGCATGAATGACCTCTATCTGCTCTACCCCTAAGCGCGACAACAAATAAGGGACAAAGGTAGCTCCGGTGCTATTGATGCCATCTACTATCACTTTGAAATGACGAGCTTTAATCGCCTCAACATCTACCAATGGATAGTTCAGAATAGCGTCTACATGCTTCTCCATCCAGCTGCTATCGTGAATTACCTCGCCTAATTTATTGACTTCGGCGAAGGTGAAATCTGATTCATTTCCTATCCGCAACACTTCTTGTCCTTCGGCACCTGAAATAAACTCACCTTCCTGGTTTAATAATTTTAACGCATTCCACTCTTTAGGATTGTGTGACGCGGTAATAATAATGCCGCCTCCGGCACCTTCACCCTTCACCGCCATCTCTACCGTAGGTGTAGTGCTGAGTCCTAAATCAATCACATCCATACCAAGCGCTTGCAAGGTGCTACACACGAGCTGACTAACCATTTCGCCACTAATACGTGCATCTCTGCCAATAACGAGCTTTGATTTCCCACTATGCTGCATGACCCATGAGCCAAAGGCAGCACTGTATTTCACAATATCAATAGGCGTAAGCGCCTCATCGGCTTTACCGCCTATGGTACCACGAATGCCGGAAATAGATTTGATTAATGCCAAGGTGACTACTTTTTGAGGTCGCGAATGTACTAAAAAAAATACTCTGCTGTTGAGATTCCTCCTACATTTGTCGACTCCAAAACCCACATGTTTCATGAAAGAATGGTTCGAAAATTGGTTCGACTCGCCCTATTACCATCTGCTGTATCGCAACCGCGATCATCAGGAGGCCGAACTCTTTGTCGATCGTATCATGCAACAATTTCCGATGCAGCCCGATCAATGTTTACTCGATTTGGCTTGCGGTAAAGGACGACATGCCCTTGCCTTTTCGAAATATGGAATGGATGTGACAGGACTAGACCTCTCTCCCGAAAGCATTGCCGCTGCTAATCAGTTTGCGCATGAAAAGCTTCATTTTTTTGTGCACGACATGCGACATTTATTCAGGGCAAATTACTTCGATAGGGTTGTTAATTTATTTACCAGCTTCGGCTATTTCTGCTCGCCGCATGATAACGAAAAGGCAGCACAGAGCATGGCTATTGCCGTAAAACCAGGCGGACAAGTGCTAATCGACTTCATCAACCGTGAACCTGCCGTACTGCATATTCAGGCCAATCGTCAAGAAAGTATCGAACGCGAAGGCATACAATTTAGCATCGAACGAAGTTTTGAGAATCATCAGTTTGTTAAACAAATTCATGTCACCGATCACGAGAAAACATTTCACTTCGAAGAAAGGGTCAATAGTTTTAGCCTAACGGATATGGTAACATTATTCGAAGATGCAGGACTACAACATACCCTCAGCTTTGGCAATTATCAACTCGAACCGTATTACCCGCAGACCTCTCCGCGTATGATTTTGGTCTTTACAAAGCCTCATGTTTAAGCGCATTCAATATATCGACGAGCAGATTTTGCAATGGATACATGTGCAACATGGGAATGCGCTGCTTGATTCCTTCATGCCCTTGATCCGTAATCCCTATTTCTGGGCACCGTTGTACTTGTTTTTGCTTGTGTACATGTATATGAACTTTGGTAAAAAAGGTTTGTGGTGGTGCGCCTTTTTTTTTATGACGTTTGTGTTTTGTGATTTTATCAGTGCCAGTATTCTAAAACCTTTCGTACATCGATTACGGCCCTGTCGAAATCCCGAACTCGGCTTTATGATTCGTAATCTAGTTGCCTGTGGCAGCGGATTCAGCTTCCCTTCGAGTCATGCCACCAACCATTTCGGTATGGCAATGTTTATGTCTTTAACCTGGCTCAAACATTCCATGAAAGCAAGAGCCATTGCTTTTGCATGGGCAGCCCTGATTGGTTATGCCCAACTCTATGTTTGCGTACATTATCCCAGCGATATCCTATGTGGCGCATTGCTAGGATCTTGCCTAGGTGCTTTTTTTTCGACTTATTATCACAGAAGAATCGGCAGTCTGTTGTTGGGTAACTAATAGGGACACCGTAGCTTTGCCGCTCACATAATAACAACAAATGAGAGTTGCCGTAGTTGGGGCTACCGGATTGGTAGGCACCAAAATGTTACAAGTGCTTGCCGAACGACAGTTTCCCATCAGCGAACTGATTCCCGTTGCCTCCGAAAAATCAATAGGAAAGTCGATTCACTTTTGTGGCCAAGAGTATACTGTTGTTTCGTATCAAAAAGCCCTGCAACGAAAACCCAATCTTGCCTTATTCTCTGCCGGTGGCACTACCTCATTACAGTTAGCGCCATTGTTTGCTGAAATCGGATGCACAGTAATCGATAACTCATCGGCTTGGCGTATGCATCCAGAACATAAGCTCATAGTGCCAGAAATCAATGGCAACACCCTCAACACAAACGACAAAATTATTGCCAACCCCAATTGCTCAACCATTCAAATGGTGATGGTCTTAAAACCCTTGCACGATGCTTATCGCATTAAGCGGGTGGTGGTATCTACCTATCAATCTGTTACCGGCACCGGCGTAAAAGCTGTCGAACAATTGATGAATGAAAGAGCCGGGAAAGAAGGCGAGAAAGCATATCCTTACACCATCGACTTAAACATCATTCCTCAAATAGATGTGTTTACAGACAATGGTTATACCAAAGAGGAAATGAAGATGGTCAACGAAACCAAAAAAATTATGCAGGACGAATCGCTGCAAGTTACCGCAACCTGTGTGCGCTTGCCGGTAATGGGTGGTCATAGTGAAAGTGTAAATATTGAATTCGAAAACAATTTTGATTTACAAGACATCAAGCAATCGTTAGCTGCCTTTCCGGGTGTAGTTGTTTGGGATGATATTGCTAATCTTCAATATCCAATGCCCTTGCTCGCCCACGATCGTGATGAAGTTTTTGTGGGTCGCTTACGTCGAGATGAATCACAAGCCAATACGTTAAACGCATGGATTGTTTCTGACAATCTTCGAAAAGGAGCCGCCACCAATGCCGTGCAAATTGCCGAGTACCTTGTTGAGCATCATTTGCTAACGAAATAATTTATCGAATTAGGGCTTGTATTTCGGGATCATCCTCGAGATTATTCATCTGCTTCAAAATCCAATTATGTCGACGAATAATTTGAGAAGAAGGTTTCGAAACACTATACACAGCCGGATTGGGTAATATGGCCGCTATCCAAGCGGCTTCGCTCGCACTGAGTTTGTTGGCATTCTTATGAAAGTAATACTTCGCAGCCGCCTGAATACCAAACACCCCTTTACCCATCTCGGCAACATTTAAATACGTTTCGAGGATTCTCTTTTTACCCCAAATCCATTCAATCATAAAAGTGTGATAGACCTCTAATCCTTTGCGAATCCAGTTACGGCCATTCCATAAAAAAACATTCTTTGCGGTTTGCTGCGAAATCGTACTAGCGCCTCTTGTTTTTTTATGCTTGGGGTTGCTGTTATACTTCATGGCTTTTTGAATAGCACTCCAATCGAATCCATTATGCTCTGGAAATAATTGATCTTCGCTACAAATCACGGCCAGCTTTGCATTTTTACCCATTGCCACGTAATCAATATAATCGCGCTGCAACCCATTGCCCTTACAAATAGAAGCCATCATCACCGTCGTAATAGGTGTATTCACCCAACGGGTTAGAACAATAAACAAGAGATTGGCAAGAAATAAATATAACACGCCTTTTTTGAGGACACGAAAGATTGGCTTGGCAAAAAGTTTTTGAGGCACAGACAAATGTAATAGTCTCCTTCAAACCAAGAAAAAGAAATAGAAGAAAGTTTTACCTAAAATCGCAATCCAATACTGGCATGTAACTGAGCTAAGAAACTAAGGTTATTGCGATTACCTTCATTTTTAGCTTTCTGATCGTAGTAGTTAAGTCCTAATCCCCCATCTAAACCCAAAAAGAATTGATTGGTAATAGTAATATTCACGGTTTGATTGAGCAAGAATCCAAAGTGATTTGAATTTTCCTTTTGGTAGTAATAATCATAGCCCCCTGTTTGAGGATTGAGGGTATAGAATTCTGTATTGCTCGTTCCAATGCCTGCCATCAAGGTGGGTGCGATGGCATAACGAACGGCACCTGTATTTTTCGCCGGATATAATTTGGCTTCTACCCCTACATTGACATAATTATTATTCATACCAATCATCACAGGTGTGTTAATCCCTAAGTATTCGTTGACAATACGCTCGTATGAAAATCCTACCCCTACAAAATCGGAGGCGATTAAGTGAATGGGATTAAAGGTGATAATGTTCTTTCCATATCGAATGGGTTCTTTTTCTTGGGCATGAACATGACTTGTAACACATAGGACAGCAAAAGCAAAGAGTAACTTTTTCATATTTTGTTATTTTATCAAAAGTAATCAATAAACGAAGTTCGATTCTAAATATTGTTCCAAAATTACTCGCATGTTAACGATAGGATTTCGCTTCATTGGTTTCCAGATAATTTCCTCCTATTTTTGAATAAAATGATTTTATGCGCGGAATAAGACTTGTCTGCCTTTTAGGCTTATTGCACTTGCCTGCTGTTGTATGGGGCCAATCGGTAGTCCCTATTGTTAATAGTGCGAAGCTTGTGAAGGCCGATAGTCTTTGGGTAGACAGTATCTATCAGTCGCTGAGTCTTCCGCAACGCATTGGACAACTTTACATGGTTGCCGCATACTCGGGTGGCGAAAAATATAATCAACCGTTGATTGAACAATTAATCCGTGACCAAGGAATCGGCGGCGTGATTTTTATGCAGGGTACTGCCGAAGCACAAGCCCAACAATATAATTACTATCAAAGTGTAGCCAAGGTGCCTATATGGACAGGCATGGATGCGGAATGGGGACTAGGCATGCGCCTTACCGGGGTTAGAGATTTTCCTCGACAATTAATGCTAGGAGCCATGCAAGATAGCACCTTAGTGTATCGTATGGGAAGTGCTGTAGCCGAACAATGCCGTCGCATGGGCGTGCAAATCGACTTTGCTCCTGTTGTCGATATCAATAATAATCCGAACAATCCCGTGATTAACTTTCGTTCGTTCGGCGAAAACAAATACAAGGTAGCCAACTATGGATGGCAATACATGAAAGGCTTACAAGATAATGGGGTGATGGCCTGCGCAAAACATTTTCCCGGACATGGCGATACCGATGTCGACTCACATAAAGATTTACCGGAAATTCATAAATCGATTAACGAATTACGACAACTCGAATTTTATCCTTTCAAAGAACTCATTCAAAAAGGCATACAATCGGTTATGGTGGCTCACTTGCAAATTCCAGCCATAGACGACAGTCCGCATACGCCCACCACATTATCAGATAAAGCCATACAAGGTATTTTACGAGGTGAATTGCATTTTTCTGGACTCAGTTTTACCGATGCCCTCAACATGCAAGGGGTAGCAAAATATTACGAACCCGGTGATATCGATCTCAAAGCATTTAAAGCCGGCAATGATGTACTATTATTTTCGCAGGATGTTCCCACCGGAATCGCTAAAATCGAAAAAGCGATACAAGATTCTCTCATCAGCGAAGCTCGTCTCGAACAAAGTGTAAAGAAAATTTTATTCGCAAAATATCAGGCAGGTTTATATCGTCGTGATACCCTAGCCACTTCCGGACTCACCGAAGCCTTAAACCTAAGGGTAAGTCCCATTCGACGCCAAGTGGCCGAAGCAGCCATCACCCTATTAAATGATCCACATCAACTCATCGAAAAAATAAAAAACAATAGCGGCAAATCCATATGCTATGTGGGTGTCGGAATACAAAGCGACAATGCCTTTAGCAGAGCCTTACAACAAGCCGGTATTCATAAAATTGTATTTGCACCCAACGAAAATGGGAAACCTCTGAAGAAGTTGCTACATAATTTACGGAATGAAGATATAATTATCATTGGTGTTCATGGCATGAACCAGAGTGCAGCTCAAAACTTCGGACTCAGTGAAGTAGAAAAGAATCTTATTCATACACTATCGGCGAGTGGTCATTCGTTAAAAGTTCTTTTTGGTAATCCATATGCCCTAAAATTCTTTTGTGAGGAAGATGGATTTATAGTAGCCTATGACGAAGCCGAAGAAACACAAGTAGCAGCAGCCAAAATCGTAAGTGGGCAACTCAAAGCGCGCGGCAAACTACCCGTAAGTGTTTGCGAAACCTATAAAGCGGGCGATGGCATCTTATCATTAACAGGCAATCTAGGCGAGATTAATGATACCAATCGTTATGTGCAAGAAGTTAAACAAATTGATACCCATACAACTTCCATCATTGTAAAGCCCTTACCGAACGACCATTCCTTAATTTGTTGTGTAAACCCCGAAGCGGTTGGGGCAAGCGAAACTGAACTCGACAAACTAGATAATTTTATTCAAACCTGTATTCAAGAAGGTGCATTCCCGGGTTGTCGCATCATGGCTGCCAAAGGCGGAAAAGTTTTTTACGACAAAGCCTTTGGATACTTGGATGAAAATAAAAAAGAAGCTGTCGACCAAAATACGTTGTACGATATTGCTTCTATAACCAAGGTGGCGGCTACTACATTGGCAGTTATGAAATTATACGAACAAGGGAAACTAGATATCGATGCTCAACTCGGCACATACTTGCCAGCTGTAAGAGGAAGCGATAAAGAACCTTTGCGCATTCGAGACATCCTCACGCATCAGGCCGGATTAAAAGCTTGGATTCCGTTTTATAAAGAAATCCTCGATAGTACATCTCATCCTAAGCAAACCCTTTATAATAAGAGTCTTTCACCTACATTTCCAACCCGCGTTTGCGATCAATTATATATACGGAATGATTGGAAAGACAGCATCTGGAATCGCATTTTATCGTCGCCTCTCGAAAATAAAGGTAAGTATGTATATAGCGACCTTGATTTTATTTTTATGCAAAAAGTAGTAGAAGAATTAAGTGGCATGTCGCTTGATAAATATGTACAAGAGAATTTTTATACGCCCATGGGACTAAAAGATATTCTCTACAATCCAGCGAAACAAAATCGTGTCAACAATATAGCACCGAGTGAATACGACGATTATTTTAGACATAAAGTGTTGCAAGGAGATGTGCATGATATGGGTGCCGCTATGATGGGGGGCGTAAGTGGACATGCCGGTTTGTTTGCAACAGCCAACGATTTAGGCGCTATTTTTCAGATGCTACTCAACCACGGCGTGTATAAAGGAAAAAGATATTTGCAGGCAAGTACAATCGATATATTCACGAAAAAGAACTCATTGATAAGTCGAAGGGCTTTAGGATTTGATAAACCTGAAACGGCATCCGGAAAAGGAAGTCCTTGTGCTGATAACACCTCTGCATCAACCTTCGGACATCAAGGCTTTACGGGCACCTGTGTATGGGCCGATCCTGATAATGATATCCTATATATCTTCTTATCTAACCGCACATATCCAACTGCCGAAAATAAACTCATTACCAAATTCAATACCCGAGAAAAAACCCAAGAGTATATTTATAATGCTTTGGGCATCGCCTCTCGCTTTAGAAAATAGAATCGGCTAAGGCGGGAGAGTCCGCTATCTTTGTCAAATAAAAATGAGAATATGAAAAAAAACCTTTTCCTCTTGAGCTGTTTGGTATCTCTATTGGCGCAATCTGCCTTAGCTGTTGGCGAATACAATCCCATGGCCAAACCGAATATTATCAAGGTAAATTTAATGAGTTTAGGTTTTAAGAATTTCGGACTTCAATACGAACGAGTACTCGCCAAAAAGTTTTCTGTAGCCTGTCAGGTTCGATGGATGCCTAAAGGTTCGGTACTAGGTTCTGCAGCCCTAGACAATGCCATGGATTCTGACTCGCTAAGCATAGCTGATTTCAAGATTGGCACCTTTGCAGTCACGCCCGAATTCCGTTACTATCCTCGACATGCCGGTAAAGGATTTTACTTTGCCCCTTATCTACGGTATCGTACCATGAATATGGAAGTACCCATTGATTATGGCACCGATCAATCGGTTTATGCGAAAGGAAAATTTAGTTCGATTCTGGGTGGACTCATGATAGGTTCTCAATATAATCTCAGCAAATCCGTTACTTTAGATTGGTTTATCCTCGGATTTCAGTACGGCACAACCAAGGTGGATGTTGATGTCACTACTACCAAAACCTTATCTGCCGATGACCAAGCCGATATCAGCAATAACATAAATAATTTTACGTCAGACTACAGTAATATCAAGACTACAGTGGGTAGTAATGGAGGCGCTATTACCGGAACATTAGAAGCTTTGGGGTTTCGAGGCTTTGGACTTAGCTTGGGCTATACATTCTAATCTATTACTTTATGCATGAAACGTCGAATGCTCTTGTATTTGGCGTTTCCTATTCATATCGCATTAGTGGGTAAGTATGAATATCATGTTGCCATTGTACTTGCAACCAATACATACCCGGCACAAGGTCTTTACCTCTCAGTTGCATAAAGGATTGATCTTTACCCGCATCTTCGATTATCATTCTGCCATACCTATCTATCAATCGAAACGAATAATCACCTGACGACGGAAATTCAATTTGTAATGCAGATTCGTTATTGGCAAATCCCAAAGTATTTTTTATCTGCCACATTGGTTTCGATACATCAGGCAATCCAACCGGGTTACAATCACTACCAAAAAGATTTCGTTGCTGAAATCGATAACAAAGGGTAGTACTATGGATACCACCAAATAGTAAGGTATCAGACTGCAACACATACAGAGCTGCTTCGGGTAAGGTAGTTTGATCGCTTAAAAAATGTAAGGCTTCTAACATCAATTTATCGCTCACCACTTGTCCGAGGTCGCCCCAGATAGCACTCATGGCGCTGTTCCAGATTTCGCCGGTTTGATAAATATCAGGACTACTCAAAGGATAGTTTTTTGTTGACATGGCTGTGCGACCTGCCCAAAACTCATTGTGTCCATCCCATGTAAACATCGAGTCCCAATGAAAATTATGAATACCTCGCGAATAAGATGTCGCTAAATAATCGGCAATCCCCTCGTCCAAAGCAGCTCGTTCGCTCGAGAAATTTGTATTGGCATTCGCGCTCCAACTAATTCCATGACCATATTCGTGTAAGATTACATCAGCATCTTCGGCATCATCTACACCGCCCGTACCTAATGCCAAGGTAGGCGTTCCGGCGTTGCGGTTAAAAACTGAATTATCGGCCCCAAATTGTCCGTGGGTATCTACAAGCAAAGGAAAATCCATCAACGTATCATATCCCAAGGAAGAAAGATAATTGTGAAAGGCAGTGATATGATACAATGCGTTTACATCCTCAAAACCAGACTGTGAACGATCGAATAAAAAATCGGCATTCGGCGATGTCGCTGCGGCAATCACCGGCGATTCGAACTCATCGATCTTCACCCACTGATTTTCGGGATAAAAAGTATTGGTGATATTATCAAACGTTGCCGGTATATCTACAGGGACATAGGCCGCATTCATCCAAGTTGCGTTCGCATCATTATTGTCGATATAAATGCCTCCATAATTTTGCGATAAGACCGTCAAGGGGTCGGGACGAAAAACTTTCGCATGAATGATGGTATCTATATTAGCATGTAAAGTTTGATCGATATCCTGTATCAAATATCCTGCAATAGTAAACAACAAAGTACGATCGTGTGTTTTGCTCCATGATCGAAGTTCGACCACCGGCATCCATTCGTTCTCTGTAGACATCCATTGCAAATTCACTTCTTGCATACACCAATCTGCCGGCCAATACCTTGCTGCCCTTTCGTTCCAAGGGATCGCATTCATAGCACTTAGGGCTTCGCACTTATTTGGAATTACAGCATGCAGTGGCCACTCGCCTTCTTGTTTTATCGACAGGATGCTATCGTTTGTATTGAGATGAATATGAAGGGTAAAGGAGCGGAGTGGAATTTGCTGGTAGCGAATTTGATACCCAATATGGCGACTATGCTTGGTGACTTTTTCACTGACCTTTTCAAACTGAAAATCGTCAGAAGTCCATGCAGGAAATTGATGACGTAACCATGCCACACGACTCTCTTCTGTGCGAGAAAAAAACATATTCTTCGGAAAAGAAATACCCGTCGGCAATTGTGCATTCACGAGGTTAGCAAGAAACAACAAACAACAAACCCAAATTATTCTCATTTCGAAGTGTTTTCTTTTTTTTGTCGTTTGATATCGAGTGCTTGCAATACCAAAAATTCATCATCCGTTACATCATCTCGATTGAGATCGACTTCCTCATTCAAAATCACGAAGGTTTCACTCACCAATTTCAAATGAGCCGGCAAAGCTGCATTCATCACTTCTCCTTCACTGCACATATAATACGACGCTATCCATTCCCAAAACGTGAGTTGAGCTTGGGTAACAATTGGATTTGCATCTATCAAATGTCTTATAGGTTTCACTTCATAGATACCCGGTTTATCGTTATGTAATTTTTTGACAATACCGCTATATACTTTTCGCTTTCCAAACTGCACCTCAACACGACAACCTACCTGTATCGAAGACTGCATTTCGAGCGGCACACCAAAGGTATAATTTCGTTCGAGCGCTAAAGGCAATATGATATCGGCGTACTTCATGCGGGGATGGGATTTTGTTGCAACCATTGCGTGGCATAGTCCCACAGATGAGATGCGCCATGGGTTCGGGCTTCATCAAGACAAGCTTGCATATACTTGTGCACATATTGTTTCATTTCTTCTACTTGTTGTTTATCGAAGATAGGCCAAACAATGGGAGGAAGATAAACGCAACGACAAAGTCCTGGCGTAAACTGCATAATCTTTTTCGGATGCATACGTTGTGCAGCATCTAAAAACAAGACCGGCAAAATCGGCTTCTGTTCTTGCATCGCTAGGGCAAAGCCTCCAGCATGAAAGGGCAAGAGTTCAGACTGAATCTCATCCGGAAAAGTTCCTTCAGGAAAAATAGCAATCGAACAACCTTTGTCGAGCTCTTGCTTCATGCGGCGAAAGCTCGAAGCCCTAGCGCCTGTTGTTTGTCGATCGACAGTAATCACAACGGTTTTATAAATGATTCCATAAATAAGCGTTTTACCGATCTCTACCTTGCCTACGGTTTTAAACAAGCCGGGTATGCATATATAAATAATACCCGCATCGATATAGGATTGATGATTGGGTGTGATGATATAAGCATTCGAGAAATCAATTTTACTTCTGTTATACGTTCGGGGCCAAATACCGCAAAGCCAAAACCAGAGGTAGCTAATCGCCTGCAACATCCTTAGCATCCCCATATCCCGAATCGATGACGGTAAGAGCAATAGAACCAAGGTGATCGGGAAAGCCAATAAAATCAATATCACAAACCATACACAGATATAGCAGAAATACGCGAAAGAAATCAACCGGCCTAAGGTTTTCATGTACGATTATTTTTCTGTCAACACAGTGAGCAGATTTCCTATCTTCAGTTTCTGCTGTTCACCGTTGCGGAAATTTTTGAGAGTAACAATTCCCTCTCGAAGCTCATCTTCGCCAAGCATAACAATATAGTTTACTTGTTGCTTATTCGCGTATTTTAGTTGTTTGTCGAATCGGATAGCATCAGGAAATAATTCGCAAGAGATACCGGCATTTCGCAATTGAGATAATAACGCTAAATAATGCACTTCGAATTCAGCACCGAAATTCACAATCATAACCTCTACCGAGCTTTGCATGTCTGCCGGAAATAATGTCAACTCTTCCATCACATCATAAATCCGATCAACACCTAACGAAATACCCACCCCCGGTATGCCCGGCACATCAAACAATCCGGTCAAGTCATCATAGCGACCGCCGCCGCCGATACTACCCATAACGGCATCTTGGGCTTTTACCTCCATAATAGTGCCGGTATAATAATTCAATCCTCGAGCGAGAGTGACATCAATCTTCACCGCAGGCTGATGTTTTACTAGATAGGATAATTCGGCTATACCTTGTTGTCCGGTTTCATGATCGGCAAACAGAGTGCTGAGAGCCGCCAAGCATTGCTCATTGCTGAGATTTTGTGTGGCCAGACTGAGGTATTCGCTAATCTGCGATATCGCCTCCTCGCTATTTCCCCGCATACGCAATTCTTCTTTCACCTTATCCATTCCTATCTTATCAAGCTTATCGATAGCAATCGTAATGGCGGTCAGTTTATCGATACCTCCACAACGCTCGGCCAATGCGACTAATAATTTTCGATTATTGATACAGAGGTTGATATTGAGTCCGAGACGACGAAACACTTCAAAATAAATCGACAGCAAGTCAACTTCATTTAGCAGTGACTCACTACCCACCACATCCGCATCGCATTGCGTAAACTCACGGTATCGCCCTCTTTGTGGCTTATCCGCTCGCCAAACAGGCTGTATCTGATATCGCTTAAACGGAAACTGAAGCTGATGATGATTCATGGCCACATAACGAGCAAAGGGTATGGTGAGATCATATTTTAACGCGCGTTCTGTGATGCCGTTTACACTCTTCCCTAACAACACTTTCTGGAAATCAGTAAGTGCTTGTTCGTGCTTTTCTTTTCGTTCGAGTCCGTTATTCAGAATTTTAAAAATCAACTTATCTCCTTCCTCACCATATTTACCCATTAAGGTATCAAGATTTTCGAAGGCAGGCGTTTCGAGCGGTTGAAAACCAAACAGCTCAAATACTTCACGTATGATGTTAAAGATGTACTGTCTTTTTTTAACAATTTCGGCACCGAAATCACGGGTACCTTGCGGCAAGCCTGCTCTCATGAAAGGGATATTAGAGGACAAAAATAAACGAAATGATGTTACCTTATAGATTGTATATTTACTGCTTTTAATTCTCATGAAAAAAGCCCTACTTACAGGCCTTTGCCTGCTTTTTACCTTGCTTAGCTATGCCCAAACCGGTACCCTGAAAGGTTTTATTTACGATAAAGGAAATGGAGAACCCTTACCGGGCGTAAGTGTAGGCATCCGCTCATTGAAGAAGGGTGCCCAAACCGATGTAAACGGCTTTTTCAATCTACCCAAATTACCCGTAGGTAAATACACGCTCACGGCCACCTGTATCGGTTTCGAAAATAGTGAGCTTGCCGTAACCGTTGAAGAAGACGAAATCGTTACAGTAAATCTGAAACTCGCAAAAAAAACGAAAGACCTCAAAGGACTCAGCATTACCGCCAAGCGAGAAGAAAAAACATTTGATACCAAAGTAGGCATGACACGTATCACCCCAAAGGAATTAAAAATGATGCCTTCTATTGGAGGCGAAAGTGATATTGCACAATACCTGCAGGTTATGCCGGGTGTGGTATCAACGGGCGATCAGGGCGGACAATTATACATCCGGGGTGGGTCGCCAATCCAAAATAAAATCTTGTTAGATGGCATGACCATATACAACCCCTTTCACTCGATTGGATTGTATTCGGTGTTTGAAACCGATGCCATTCGTAGCGCCGATGTGATGAGCGGAGGATTTGGAGTAGAATATGGTGATCGTACTTCTGCCATTGTAAGTGTGGTAACCAAAGATGGAAATAAACGAAATCATTCAGGCAAGTTTGCCATCAATCCTATTCTGTCGAAATTCTTCGCCGAAGGACCGCTATTACGTTCAAAAGGCGATAGCACCGGCACTATCACCTATGTTACCTCTATCAAACATAGTTATTTACAATCTACAGCACCGGCATTATATGGCGGCTTTGGCGAACCCTACAAAAGCAAATTACCTTACACGTTCACCGACTTATACGGGAAAATAAATATCAACTCGGCCAGTGGAAGTAAGTTTAGTGTGTTTGGATTTAGCTTCGACGATAGGGTTAACTATACCGGCGTTTCAGACTTGACATGGAAAAATTTTGGAGGTGGGACCAATTTCGTCATCACGCCGGGCAGCTCGCCATCTCTTATCTCTGGCGGATTTTATTTCTCTGATTATAACGTGGGCCTTACCGAGGCTACCAATCGCCCCCGCACCAGTGCCATCAATGGCTTTGATGCCAATATTGCTGTAACTACCTATATGCCTAATCACAGTGAACTAAAATACGGCATAGAATTTACAGGATTTAAAACGGCTTACGACTATTACAATTTTGTGGGTGTCCGCATGGAGCAGAATGATTACACAACGCAACTAGGTGGATTTTTAAAACTCAAGAAGAGCTTTGGCGACAAACTCATTATCGAACCCGGACTCAGAATTCAGTACTATGCCTCTTTACCTGTGGGTAGTTTAGAACCTCGCATGGCAGCTAAATACAACGTAAGTAAATCGATACGCCTCAAAGCATCGGCAGGTATTTACTCGCAGAATATCATCTCGTCGAAATCAGACAAAGACATTGTAAATTTCTTTACCGGATTTTTGACCTCTCCTGATTTCGAACTCAACAAGCCCAATGGAAGTCCTGCCAAAAATAATATCCAAAAAGCCTACCACTTTGTTGGCGGTGTAGAAGTGGATATAAAAGATTTCGACTTTACCTTAGAACCCTGGTACAAGTACTTTGGTCAAATTGTTACCCTCAATCGATATAAACTTACGGCCTCTGATCCTGATTTTATCATCGAGTC
>JBEISB010000172.1:0-4831 GCA_040375635.1 Chitinophagaceae bacterium
AGCCTGTTTTTAGTTCCGCGAAAGTTTTATTTACTTTGCGTGGATACTCCAAATTTTATCCTTTACTAAATTGTTATTCTATTGCAGACCCTTCAAAATCATATGTCACGTGTTATGCCGGCTTGGCGTGAAGCCTTGGCAGACAGATGGTTTACGTTGAAACTTCTGCTAACACCGGGTTTGTTTTTTATTTACTCGGCCGTAACACAACATCTTGGTAATTATATTGAATCTCGCCCCGGGGTTCGTCTAGATGATAAAATCTTAACCTTACTGCCTAGTATCGACTTTTCGGCACCGGTATTTTTTTTACTCTACCTTTCTTTAACCTTAGTCATTATCACGCATATCGATAAACCCAGGATTATTCTTCGGATTATCGAAATGCACTTTTTAGTAGCTGTCGTTCGACAGATATGCATATTGTTAGTTGCCCTTGATCCACCTTCGGGCATTATTGTGCTTCGCGATTTATTTTTAGAGAACACCGTTTACCCTCGTCATTCGCCATTAACCAAAGATCTTTTTTTTAGCGGACATGTTGCCAGCATTTGGTTATACTTTCTATGCGCCGACAAAAAATATATCAAGTATTATATGGTGTTTGCCTCACTGATGATGAGTTTTATGATTCTCTGCATGCGCGTACATTACAGCTATGATGTCATGGGGGCTTACTTTTTTACCACCTTGATTTATTTTGCGCCCATTTGGATACGCAATTATTTTTTCGCCGACAAGCTATTAAGCGAATCTGGCGAATAAATTAGCATCGCGCTGTCTTTCTTTTCTTTCCCAATCCACTTGCCTTTTCCATCTTCTCGATATATGTAATCACGTTAGGCACCTGGCAAGCCGTACCACCCATATCGACCTGTACTTGTCCAATGGATACCGCCGTTTTTTTAACGAACTCCGTTAAGGCCAACACATAGCCACCCAACGCAATCAAAAAGCTATTCATAGTATACCGAACCCGATTATCTGCTGTATGTATATTTTTTCCAATCTGCGTGACTAAAGATTTCAACGCTTTCATATCAAGTTGCTCATCGGAAACCATGGCGACATATCGAGATAAGGTACTCCATCCGGTAGCCGCTATTTTTTCTTGAGGCGACTGAATCCATTCGAGTGAGAGTTGCCAGGCAAATGGACTTTCAGCGGCTACAAACGGAACGGTATATTCGCTAATCATGTGCCAAGGGCTATTTTCGGCCCAGTGCTGGAGTTGGGCTTTACTGATTTTATTTTCGTCGCCGATGAGTCCTGCCAAATACATGGCATCGCTGTTTCCTGTGTCAAATAATGCAAGTGATAGTTCATGATTTTTCTTAATCCGCTTGACAATCTTTTTCATATCCCCCACCTTAACCCCAAATAAATTATCTGGAGCACCGTGGTTTTTATGTGTTTTGCGGGTTTGTTCGGAACCCATGGCTTCGAGTTCGAGCATGATAGATGATAATGTTTCCATGTGTAATATTTTGTATTGAACGGAACGCTTGCATTCAGGTGATTAGATAGTGAAAAAATCCTTTTTTCATTATGTGCCCGAAAATAATAAATTTGTTGCACGCAATGGCACACCTTTTTGACATAGAAACCGAAGAACAGCAAGACACCGATGTGTTGACCGAAGATAGTCACCCTTACCAACTTATAGTTTGGAACGATGAGGTCAATACTTTCGATTGGGTCATAGAAACACTCATAACTATTTGTCATCACGAACCTGAGCAAGCAGAGCAATGTACCTTACTCATACATTTCAAAGGCAAGTGTGCTGTAAAATGGGGAACTATGGAGTTATTGAGTCCTATGCGCAATGGCATCACCGACCGTGGTATTGGGGCCACCATCGAACCCCTACGCTAAGCCCTTGTCTTACAAAGAGAGAAGGGCAGCTACCTCCGTAACCGCCCTCCCTTTCACCCAAAAACAAAAAACAAAACAACGAGTTTATCCTGCGTAATGATGCAGATATCTCTTTATTAATCCGGACGCCTTCCGTTTAAAAATGTATTTAAGGTATTAATGCCCGAACGATTTCCATTCACGTTCAAGTTCGAATACACCTCATCGCCAGAAGCGGCATGGGTATCTAATACTTTATTCTGACGCAGATAGGCAGGCACATCGCTTTCGTTGTTATCTATGTCGGCATGGTTCACATTAAAACTCATAGAACGTAATCGAGCGGCTCTCTCATCAAAAGCACGTTTTTGCAATTCAAAATTAGCTTCTGCCTCAAGCTCTGTATCTGTGAGGTATCGACTTCCTTTCTTACGATTGAGGGTAATGCCTTTAATCGTAACATATTCATCTTTCATTTGCTGCTCTGTCTTCTCCACTTCTCTCATGATAGGCGTTGACTCAGCTACAGGCTCTTCGAAACGCTGTGACTCTGGGGACACTACTTCATTATGTACCTCATTCGATTCGCCTACGGGTTCTATGTGATTACGAAATAAGGCATCGAGTTCCGCTTGCACATCAATCAGCGGAGTCGTTTCGGGTTCTACAATTCCAGACTCTTCGGAGGCCATAATTTCTTGCGCATCAGGCTCTACACTTAATTCAAAAAATATTTTTTCTTCTGTTTCCATTACAGGCTCTTCTTGCACAATTACTTCTTCCGTGGCCTCTTCAACCTCTATTACTTCTTCGGCTTGTAAGGTAAAAAATTCAGGAAAGACTTCTTCTGCAGGGAATGCACTTGCAGGCACTTCTTCTTGCTCGTATAGATAAGCTGGTACGCCAAAATCGGCCGTCAAGGTTTCGGCTGTAATCATTGGCTCATAATTCATAAACTCAGCCAGGGATTCACTTTGCTTCGGTTCGCTAACCGGCATACGATTCATTCCTAAACCAATAGACATAAAAGAAGGAATTGCAGGTGCTTCTACCTCTATCATGGTTGGTGCTAAGGGATCTGCAATAGGTTCTGCTTCGGCTTCAACAAGAGCTATGGTTTCGGTAATTGATGGTGTTGCAGGATTTGTATGGGATGTTGAGGCATCAAATAACTTTTCTTCTTCCCCTTCTTTACCTAAGGTCATGGTAATTTTAGGTTTCTCATTCGGCGACTTTAATTTCTCTCCGGTAAAGGCCTTATCGGTGTTATTGTATTCGAAACCGGTAGCAATAATAGTTACACTAATTTGATCACCCAGATTATCATCGAAGCCTGTTCCAAAAATCACATCGCAAGCATCGCCCGCTTGTTCTTGAATATAGGCTTGAATCATTTCCACTTCATCGAGCGTATGTTCGTATTCGCCACGGGCCGAGTTGATGTTTAATAATACCCATTTGGCTCCCATGATATTACTATCATTCAATAAAGGAGAGTTAAGGGCTAATTCGGCAGCCTCGTAGGCTCGGTTAGGCCCAGATGCAATGGCATTGCCTAAAATCGCCACACCGCCATCACGCATTACAGTACTAACATCAGCAAAGTCTACAACAATATGACCTTGTGAGTTGATAACATCAGTAATACATTTTGTGGCCGTAGCTAAAATATCATCGGCGCGACAAAAAGCTTGAGAGGCTGCGATATTTCCGAATTGCTGACGAAGTTTATCGTTAGAGATTACCAAAATAGTATCTACACATTTGCGTAAAGCTTCGATACCTTCTTCGGCCTGGCGAATTCTTTTTTTGCCTTCGTATGAAAAAGGCGTGGTAACAATACCGACAGTGAGTATGCCCATATCCTTGGCCGTCTTTGCCATAATCGGTGCCCCTCCTGTTCCAGTTCCACCACCCATTCCGGCAGTAACAAAAACCATTTTGGTATTTTCGGATAATAATTTTTCAATCTCGCGGATGCTTTCTTGACAAGCCATTTGTCCGATTTCGGGATTCGCCCCAGCCCCTAGTCCTTGCGTAAGCGATGGTCCTAGTTGAATTTTAGTGGGCACAGGACTATTGCTTAGTGCTTTTTTATCGGTGTTACAGACAATGAAGTCAACACCATCTAGACCAAGATTGTACATATAGTTAACAGCATTTCCGCCGCCGCCGCCAACACCAATTACTTTAATGATGTTAGAAGGATTATTTTGTGGTAAGTCAAACTGAATCATGTTTTTTGAATTTTTGGGTTTGTTTAGGATTTAGTTTTTTGTGTTAATTATTTATCGATGCGTTCGTCTTCTACATTTTCGAACCAGTAGAGTATACCCGTCTGAACGGTTGTAAAGACCTTGCGTATTGTTTCGTTTCTTTTCCGAAGTTTTTGCTGTAACATTTCGAAAGTAGATTCTTTCGTGACCGGATCGGTAACTTCTGGGTGGAATAAGGTTGTTTCATTACTTATCATATCACCCAAGGTAAGCTGAGGTTCTATGCCGGCAACTATTTCGATATTTGATGTTGGGGTAATCGTAGTACCAAACTCTTGTTGTAACAATTCTTCTACACTCGGTTCGAATTGTTGAGGCGTAGTGGTAAACACACCAACGGCTTCCACTTCTTTGTCAGCCACCGTTTCGATATTATTAGAAGTAAAACGCTTGCTGCTGTTTTCATAATCATCATAACCCCGTAAGATTAAGCCGATACAAGTAGCATACATAGGTTTTAATAACTCGGTTGTATGCCCCGCTGCAAGATGTTCGTTCGGTAATCCGATACGGGCATCTAATCCTGTTCTGAATTGGGTTAGCTGCATTAAGTGTTTCAGCTGACTCCCTCCACCCGTTAAAATAATACCCCCATGTAATTTATCGAGTAAGTTTTGTTGTTTGATATGATACAATACATACTCGAGAATTTCTTCCATCCGAGACTGAATGATATGAGCCAAGTTACGGGCTGATAT
>JBEISB010000202.1:0-3620 GCA_040375635.1 Chitinophagaceae bacterium
CCTAATATTTTTGCCTATAGTTTGTCGAGTAAGTTTTTTATTACTCATAACGCGCTTGATGCGACCCCGGTATTTACGAATGCTCTATTTCCGGTAACGGCTTCTGCCAGCGATATCGTTATCTCTTCCGTCGACACCAATCTTATTTTTGTGATTCTTACCAACGCTGTTTATCGTTCAACCGATGGCGGATTCACTTTTACCGATTTTACAGGTAGTTTACCTGCGATTGCCCAGAGTCGAATTTTTCTGGATGATTATGGTGGCAAGTTTGGATTGTACTGTGGGAATGCACAAGGTGTTTATTATCGCAATCAAACCATGAGTGATTGGGTAAACTACTCGGGCGCATTACCCACGATTGCAGGCATTACTGATTTTATGTATTTCAATGATGGTGGCGTTGATGCCCGATTGTATGTATCATATTTCGGAAGAGGAGTATGGGAAACGAGTCTCGAAAATTACCATACTTGTCAAGCTCCAATGATCAATGCAAACAATGCAACAGGAACACAAGTTCAGTTAAATTGGAATGCGGTTGGGGCTCCTCAATATGAAATTCAATATAGAGCTGTGGGAGATTTGATTTGGATGAATGCCAATAGCTCATCAAACAGTATACAACTTTCTTCGTTAAGTGGTTGTACAAATTATGAATGTCGTGTAAGAGCCTTGTGTGGCACTGATAATAGCCTATGGAGCACACGTGCTTATTTTTCTACAAGCAGCGACCCGATGAATAGTGATTTTGATGGGCATAATGATATCGGCACAGTGGGCGCTGCCGGAAGTGTTTGTTATGATGCACAACATCAGCGGTATACAATCTCTGCCAGTGGGGCCGATATTTGGGATCAGCAAGATGCCTTTCATTTTTTATACAAACAAATGCAGGGAGATGTAACCATTAGCGCGCGAGTAAAGTCGATAGGTAATATCTATGCTTGGGCCAAAGGGGGCGTAATGATTCGAGAATCTTTAAACGCGGACAGTAAGCATACGATGTGTGCCCTTACGCCGGGGAATGGTTTCGCCAACCAATGGAGAACGAATACTAACGACTGGACCAGCAATGTCGACACAGCAGGGAAAGCACCAGGCTGGGTTAAATTAGAAAGGATAGGCAATTTGTTTACGGCTTATTTTTCAACCGATGGAAGTAATTGGGACGTATTAAATTCGGCTAGCATACCCATGAACAATACAGTCTATGTTGGGTTAGCCAATTGTAGTCATGTTGATAGCACGTTGAACGATGCTGTTTTTGATCATATTGTGATTAATGATGTAGCCTTAGGAACTACTGATATTGCGGCTAGTGCTTCCCCAATACAAGTATATCCGAATCCGGCCAATGATATCTTGCATATTCAATTTTTCGAGCGGCCATCTCAATCTACTTTCTATCTTATTCATGATATAACGGGACAAGTAGTTAGTCGTGAGGCATTAAAGCTTACAGGAAACCAAAGCGAAATCAATATATCGTCATTACCCTCAGGCGTTTATACCTTAGAAATTTTCGGGACTCAACATCATATTACTCAATTCGTAAAACGCTAATCAAATATCGCGGTATTAAAATTCTATCAGCCAGTTAAACAAAGGTAGAAATCCAAGGTTACTCTCTTTTACAACGGCACCGGTGGATGGGATATAACTCAGACTCAAGGTGTTTTTCTGATTGTAGACATTAATGAGGTCTATATAAAACTGATGGTTATATCCTTTCAAGTTTTTCTTAAATCCTAGGCGAACATCCATACGATGATAAGTACCAAATTGCAGGGTATTT
The DNA here is from genome assembly GCA_040375635.1 of Chitinophagaceae bacterium. Taxonomy (GTDB): domain Bacteria; phylum Bacteroidota; class Bacteroidia; order Chitinophagales; family Chitinophagaceae; genus OLB11. The sequence continues at coordinate 1,799 of JBEISB010000202.1, forward strand.
GTTTGCGCATCGATCCCTTCGTATTGATTTTTTTGTGCACTTAAGGCTAAGTCGATAGGGGTATACCACTTACCGCCCGAAATATTAAACTTACACCCGGTAATTATTTTTGCCCGTTTTGCTTTTCCAATCATAAACTCTTTACCGCAGAGTACATTGAAATTATAGCGACTATTAAATTCCGTATTTCGCCATACTTTATCGCTACCTTGATACTTACTGGTATAAATAGATCCTGTTACTAAATAATAGAATTGTTTGCTGAAATATTTCTCAAGGGTTAAGTCAATGCCTGCGTTGTATCCTTTGCCTCCATTATTAAGCTGGCTAGGGAAGGTAAAATTAAAACTCGCTCCCTGATTGAGCGCACTATAGGCAGAGGCTTGATTCTCTTGCGGCAGATGAAAAAGTCGTTGATAGTAAGCTTCTACTTTTACATGCATGCTAGGTTGTAACTGGTAATCGAAGCCACTCACAAAATGATGTGAGCGACTGAGACCCGTTTGAGAATTCGGTTTGTATACCACCCCAAGGCTATCTTTTTGTTGCAGAAAATAGATATAAAATGGTTGTAGATTACTGTGCAATCCATATCCAATATTGACTTGTAGTTTACGGGTTGGGCTCCATGTGATGCCGGCACGAGGTTCTATCGCTTTCGAGTTGTTGTATAAGAAATGGACATAGTGTAAACCTGCACTATACTTTATGGCATCACTGGGTGTATAGTTCCAAGCCACAAAAGATTGCAATAATTGCGCTTGTCCGCGATAATCAGCTTCGTTAAACCAAATCTTTTGATTGCTATAATAGTTGCTGTCTACCAAATCCATCTGCATTTCTGTTAGTGTGGCGCCGGCTTTTAACGTTTGGAAAGCATTGATGCGTTTGGTGGCCTGATAGGTAAGGATGGCTTTGTTCACCATAAAATGATTTCTGTACGTAGCTCCGCGACTTATTTTATCGAGTCCGACGGTATCATAGGCGCTATATGATTTATTATAATTGAGTCCAAGGGTTAGCTTATGATAAAAGGTTTTGTTTACATTCTGCTGCCAACTCAATCCTAGCAAGCCCATACGTGAACCAAAATGGATATCTCTGCCAGCCCGTCCATAGGTCCATTTGGTGCTGTCATCGCCATTGTCGAGGATGGCAATATCTGATTTGCCTCCCAATCCGAATAAGGCAATCGACATATTTTTTGTGAGGGGAAAATTGAATTTAAAATTAAGATCCTGATAAGAAGGATTTCCGGCGGCACCGAAATTGATTCCTAATGTATTCATTATCGAAAGGGTGGCATAGCGGTAACTGATGATATATGACGAGCCCTTTTTTTTATTGATGGGGCCTTCCGCAGTACCTTCTAAACCGAGTATGCCTATTTGTGCTGTAAACTCATTTTTTTCTTTATTGCCATTGCGTAATTTCAAATCAAACACACCCGAAATACCATTACCATATTCTGCCGGAAAGGCACCCGTAAGAAAGTCAGAATTGCCAAGCATTTTATTGTTGATGATATTTACGGGTCCACCTGTAGTGCCAAAAGAGGCGAAATGATTGGGGTTGCCAATATCCAATCCTTCTAGGCGCCACAAAACACCATTGGGCGAGTTGCCACGAATCACGATATCATTTCTTGAATCGTCGCTACCTTTTACCCCGGCAAAATTGGTAGCCATGCGAGCAATATCTTCGCGCGACGCCACATATCGGCTGGCTTCTTCGGGATTAAAATTACGGGCACTCACGGTTGCCATGGTATTATTTACTTGTCCTTTTTTATTCCGAACCACTACCGTTTTCATATCCCGAG
>JBEISB010000162.1:0-5230 GCA_040375635.1 Chitinophagaceae bacterium
GGTGGATTGCAGGATAATGGAACCTGGACAGCCTCAAGCGAAACGGTAGAAAATAGTGCGTGGCATCAGAGCGGACAATATCCGTACAAAAATATTGGAGATGGAGACGGCATGCAGGTGCAGGTTGATACACGCGATAATGCTACTGCCTATGTGGGTTATCAATTTGGAAATTATTATCGCATCAACAAAAATACGGGCGAAAATGCCGATGTAAAACCGGTGCATGAGATTGGACAAATTCCATATCGATTTAATTGGCAAACGCCTATTTTACTCAGCAAACATCATCAGGATATTTTTTATTTAGGATCAAATCAATTGCACCGCTCTTTGCACCAAGGACGAGATATAGAAACGGTAAGTCCAGACCTTACCGCTAACGACAAAAAAGGAAATATCCCCTATGGCACCTTAACCTCACTCAGTGAAAGTCCTCTCAAATTTGGATTGCTCTACACCGGCTCCGATGATGGAAAAATTTTTGTAAGTCGAGATGGAACCTATAGTTGGCAAGACATCAGCCATGGACTTCCACAGCACTTATGGGTAACACGTGTTGTAGCCAGTCGATATGCCGAAGGACGTGTATATGTAAGTCTTAATGCATACCGTAACGATAATTTTAGTGCTTATATCTTTATGAGTGATGATTATGGGGCCCATTGGAAAGCCATCGGAAAAAACTTACCCGCAGAGCCTGTAAATGTGGTTCGTGAAGATCCCAAAAATGAAAAGATTCTGTACGCAGGCACCGACAATGGCTTATATGTATCCTTCGATCAGGGCGAACAATTTATTCGATGTGCTGCCAAATTGCCACGTGTAGCCGTTCATGATATCGCTATTCAAGATCGCGAAAATGAAATGATACTCGGCACCCATGGAAGGTCTATTTATATTGCCAAGCTCGATTGGTTTCAAGATTTTCCAACCTACAAAGACAGCAACCTATTTTTATATGCCATCGATACGATCACTTATAATGCAAAACTAGGCAGTAAGAGCAGTGCGTATAGCGAGCCTCGTCGTGAAGATATTCTATTGCCTTATTTCACAAAAGAAGCAGGCGTGCACACCTTTTCGATTAAAACCAAAAAAGGACAAATCGTGCAAACCTTTACCGATACTGCTGTGTATGGATTCAACACAGCTCACTACCATGCCGAGGTTACAGAGCAATGGGCCCTTGCAACTAAACCTGCCATACAGCAAGCCGATGATAAAAAATATTACTTAGTTGCCGGTACCTATAAGGTGGATATTGAAAATCCACAGGGAGAAAAACGCAGTCGCCTTCTCGTCGTAAAAGAATCTAAAAAGAAAGAAGAATCATTTCCAGCCACGGAAGAAAAAGAATAAAACAAAGACTATGAAGACCCTCCTTTTACTGCGTCATGCGAAAGCTGAAAAAGAAATACTTGGCCAGGCAGATTTCGACCGCGCCTTAAGCAAGCGTGGCATTCGAGATGCGCATCACTTAGCCGAAAAACTACGATCCCTGCAAAAAAATATCGATCTCATTGTAAGTAGTCCTGCTCTCCGAACTGCACAAACTGCTCAAATCATTGCCGAACGCTTACAATATCCATCTGTCATTGAATGGGATAAAAAACTATATCATGCTTCAGCTAAGGGCATACAAGACGTAATCCTCGAGACAGACTCTACGATAAATACCTTGTTGCTGGTGGGTCATAATAATGGACTCAGTGAATTGGCCTTCGATTATTTTGCTGGGCTCATCGATTATCTGCCTACCTGCGGATTATTGGCTTTGCAAATCGATACAGACAATTGGCAGGATATTCTACAAAACGAAAAAAGATATTTGTTTACTATACTTCCGGAAAGAGAATAAGACTTAGTCAAGAGCCCTCAGCATTTGATACTTCTGATGCACATATTGCATTTCATTACGTGCAAATCGATATCCCATCTTACCATCTAAAAATCCGAAACGAAAAAAATAGTTTTTTACGAAATGAAAAGCAGGACTACACATTGGCTTCCAAAAGGCGATGCGCTTCCCCGATGCTTTCATTTGTTGAGCACTTAATCGAGCATATTTTGTGAGTCTCTCTTGGTGTTCCCTTTCAGAGGTATACGAATGATGCCATAAACACCCTTTCAGTTTTATCACCTTCACAGGTACCGAATAAAATAATTCTTCATGCACTTCGTGGTCATCCCACAGTGCTGTCTCCCGATGAAAAAGCCGAACCCGATATTCTTTGGATACAGCACCGTAATGAAGAACCTGCTGTCCATAAACCATTTTTCGTTGTACGGAAAAAACACAGTGCTTGTCTGGCTCGTGTAAAAAAAGGTCACGGATCGAATCAATCAGCACCTCGTCAGCCTCTTCATCGGCGTCTAAACTAAAAATCCAATCATAAGAAGCCTGAGTAATCCCCCAATTTTTAGTTGCCGAATAACCTTTCCATTCCGTTGAAATTACTCTAGCGCCTAAATGCTGAGCCACAGTAACTGTATCATCGGTACTCTGATTTTCTATAATCAACACGTCCTCGGTAAGACCACGCAATGCAGGCAAGCACACCGATAAGTTTTGTGCTTCATTGCGGGCTGCAATAACTACCGATACTTTATTCATAGACGAAATTAATTTCCACGCATGGAATTCCCACGCTTATATTTTACAAAAACATATAAGTACAATACCCTAGAATAACGCATAATCCAGGGCTGAAATACAACCATCGATGCAATCATGATCCCAATAAACACATAAACCGAATTATTTTCCCACGAAAAGCCAACGGTCAAAGCAAAGATTACGGCCATACAAAAAATCATGCCCACACTAATCGCATAACTTACATAGCCAGTTCCATACCAGAAGCCTGGTTCGATTTCAAATTTTTGATCACATGCCAAACAGCGCTCTGGCATTTCCAACATCTTTCCCAGTGGGAACACGCTTTTATTCGTATACATTTGCCCCTCTCTGCAATTAGGACAACGCATATGCGCCATGCTTACATATTTATTGGGTACTTTCTTTTCCATAACCTTCTATTCTACAATATCTAATTGACGTTCACCAATTTGCTGACGCCACATAGCATAATATAATCCCTTATCATCTACTAATTGCTGATGCGCTCCTGTTTCAATTACTTTCCCTTTCTCCAACACATAAATTCTGTCGGCGTGCATAATCGTAGACAAGCGATGGGCAATTAAAATATTAACTTGTTCGCGTTCCGAAGAAATTTGTTTCACCGTATTCGTAATCGCTTCTTCGGTTATCGAATCAAGGGCGGAAGTCGCTTCATCAAATACCAATAATTTAGGATGACGTAACAAGGCTCGAGCAATCGACAATCTTTGTTTTTCACCACCCGATATCTTCATACCCCCTTCGCCAATGACTGTGTCTAATCCATTACCGGCGCGACTCAATAAGGTATGTGCCGATGCCTTCTTCATGGCCGTGAGCATGTCTTCTTCGCTCGCCTGTGGATTTACAAACAATAAATTTTCGCGAATACTCCCGGCAAACAATTGCGTATCCTGGGTTACAAATCCAATTTGATGGCGGAACTGTTCGATATCGAGATCCTTGTAAGAAACATCATTATAACAGATATCACCCTCCAGTGGGGAATACAAACCAACCAACAATTTCACCAAGGTAGTTTTCCCGGATCCCGAAGGGCCCACAAATGCAATGGTTTCGCCCTTACGAACCGAAAACGAAATATCACTCAAGGCATTTTGACGGGCGGTAGGATGTTTATAGCTAACATGCTCGAAACGCAATTCATCGATAGCACCGATCATTACGGGATTGATTGGTTTGGCTTCGACCGGCGTATTCATCAATTTTTCGAAATTCTGCAAAGAAGCCTCGGCCTCGCGATAAGCTAAGATAACATTGCCTAACTCTTGCAGGGGCGCAAAAATAAAGAAGGAGAAAAACTGAAACGTAAATACTTGTCCGAGGGTGATATAGTTATGATATAAAATATAAAACAAGGTAAACACAATGCACTGGCGCAAAAAGTTAACCGTCGTTCCTTGTATAAAACTTAAGGCCCGTACACTCTTTACTTTTTTTAATTCGAGTTTTAATATTTTAAAAGTGGTAAAATTTAAACGCCTGATTTCCTGTGCGGTGAGTCCTAAGCTACGAATCAATTCGATATTGCGTAAGCTCTCGGTAGTAGCCCCTGCCAATGCCGTGGTTTCTTTTAAAATGCTACGCTGAATTTGTTTGATTTTTTTACTCAAAACACCCATCAACAAGGATAACAAAACTGCGCCTATGGTATATACCAAGATGATAGGTGGGAAGATGATGGATGCCACTACAATAACAAAAATGATACTTACCAACGACGAGAACACAATATTGATAAACAAGGTCATAAACTTCTCGCTATCGGAACGAACTTTTTCTAGTACCGCCAAGGTTTCGCCGCTGCGCTGATCTTCGAACTTTTGATAGGGTAATTGAAGGGCTTGCTTAAGGCCATCGGTATAGACATCGGCGCCAAAACGCTGGATCACTGTGTTCACCGTATAATCTTGAAAGGCTTTGGCAATTCGCGAAAGCATCGCCACGCCAATGAGACCTAAGATATACTTCATCACAAGCAACAAATAATCCTTAGCCCCCAACATTCTGGGCATATGATCGATAACGCCTTTTACCCTATCAATCAGCCACCCGTAAACGATAGGGTCACACAAGGAGAAGCCAATATTGAATGTAGCGAGTAAAAAGGAAACAATAACAAGCCCTTTGTACCTAGAAAGGTAATGCAGCAGAATCTTCATACGAAGCAACAAAGGTAATACTATTAGAGTAAAATGACCCTTTACAGATTGATAGCATATAAGAAGAGACTCTGAGAAAGCAAACATCTATTGAGATTCACACATTACATTTGCGATATGTTACAAAACAGTCGTTTGCGAAGCATCTTGCTGGGCGGTTTATTTAGTCTATTCGTACCCTTGGGCGCTTATTATTTTTTGCGATGGAACGGTCATGATGGGCATGTAAAACTCCCCAAGGTGTATGGCATCGAAAAAATAGACTCGCAGCGGGTGAACGATCAATGGAAATACGACACTACCTATCACACAACTGCCGAATTAAGCCTCATCAATCAATTGGGTGATAGTTTGCGAATCAACAAAGACCTAGAAGGGAAAATTGTAGTGGTAAATTTCTTTTTCACCTCATGTACCACCA
>JBEISB010000239.1:0-2523 GCA_040375635.1 Chitinophagaceae bacterium
CCCTCATTACTGCCTGTACACCCAATGCCAATCAAAATGGTTATACCTTGGTGTATACCTTGGCTGGCATTACCGATTCGGTGGTCTATAGTTGGGACGCTAGTGGCCATTATACTTTCAAATTTTATACAGCCAGCGGAGTTAGCACAAGTAACTACAATGGTTTTGTTCCGTGCAAAATGCCATTTGCAACTGCATTAACCGAACCGTTGTTGACAAGCACCGTCTTCATCTACCCCAATCCTGCTAGCCATCATCTGTTTGTAAACTACCCCTCACAACCTATCGAAGGGTTTCGAGAAATTAGCCTCTTAGATGCTCAAGGTCGACGAGTGTATGCTTCACCAATCCTACAAAAAGAAATTGATATCTCTCGCTTGTCTGCCGGCATTTATTTCTTTTGCCTCGAAGCGAAAACACCTTTGATACAACGTTTTCAAGTTCGCTAAGCCGCCTCCTATGAAGAATTGGGTTACTCTACTAATTATTTTTTATGTTGGCCATGCCAAAGCCCAAAGCATGCAAACGATGTTGCGACTTCCGGATACCGGTCAAACCCAAAGTTATACAACTACCTTTGGAGAAGATAATGATTACACAATCAATGCGCCAGGCTTCTTGATTAACGGCGATGGAACTGTAACAGATACGATTACCGGACTCATGTGGCAGCAAACAGATGGTGGAGAAATGACCTTTGCTTCGGCCGGGCAATATGCAGATTCACTGAGCCTTGGTGGATACAGCAATTGGCGCCTACCCTCTGCTCACGAATCTTTTAGTATTTTAAATCACCAACAGGTAAATCCGGCCTTAGCACCGGGAGTATTTATTTCGGGTAATGCCGAATATTGGTGGACCTCAGACCATGATGTGCAAGACTCAAACAAAATATGGGTAAGCAATGCCGGTGGAGGAATTGGCAATCACCCAAAATCCGAAACCATTAGCGCTGGTGGCACCAAATCATTCCATACCCGAGCCGTGCGCGACCCACAAAGTCCTATTATTCTGCCTTCTGTATTTACCAACTTGGGCAATGGTATCATTCACGACAATCGTTATGATATCGATTGGACACAAACGCCTTGTCTAGATTCATTGCGTTGGGAAGATGCCCTACAATATGCCGATACCTTACAGCTATCTGGATTCAGCGATTGGCGTTTACCCAATATCAAAGAATGCCAGTCTTTAGTAGATGTAACGCATAGCCTACCAGCTATCGATATCAGTCTCTTTCCAAATATCGGCAACCACCATTATTGGTCGTCTACTAGCTTACCTAACCAAACTACAAAAGCTTGGTATCTTGATACGCGCACCGGACTCACAACGTATCTGGATAAAACCAGCAGACTCTCTGTTTTGCTGGTTCGTAATCATACGAATGCCCCCAATTTTGCGCAAACTCCTTTTCAAGATAACGATATGATTTTTTACCCCAACCCTGTTTTTACAACTTGGTCTATACAAGGTGGTGATATAATTCATTCTGCCCAACTATATTCAGCACAAGGTAACCTCCTACAATCGGTTCAGAATGTCGATAAGCTTAATCTTTCTTCTCTACCTTCTGGATACTATATCTTGCAAATTATCGGCAATCAACAACATCATTTTTCCTTCCTTAAGCAATAAATGTTTCCCTATATCTCCCTTGGTTTCTTTCATGTCATACCCTGGGGTATCGATCATCTACTGTTTGTTCTCTGCCTCATCTTAGCACACACGAAACTCAAACCGATACTATACGCCTGCACCCTATTTACCATCGCACACAGTGTATCATTAGCACTGGCGGCCTTTCATATCTGGGTCGTGGATGCAAGATGGGTTGAACCCCTCATCACTTTTTCTATCTTCGGACAAGCCCTTCAATATCTTTATTTCCCCAATCGTTGGTCGTTACGAATGCCTATTTTATTTGCCTTTGGACTTATACACGGATTAGGGTTTGCCGGTGCACTCGCCGAACAGACACTCGCCAAAACCGATTTTTTTGTAGCCCTGTTTTCGTTTAATGTGGGTGTAGAATTAGCGCAAATCGGCTTTGTTTGTCTTATTTACTTCTTGCTCGTTCATCCCTTCTCGAATACGGCCAAATATATATCACACTTGGTTCGCCCCGCTTATGCAGGTATTGCCTCTATCGCTTTATGTTGGACCATCGCGCGCATTTTAGGGTAAGCCTAATTCAGTTTTATGGCAATGTAGCAGCTACTGATAGGTTGCGATAATCAGGGCGTTTCCCCGCCAGGCTAAGTCGGCTCCTACTCTTAAACAATCGTTCCTTGCCTGTAGGGGTCGGGCTTTTACGACAAACTTTTTGCGGAGGCCGAGAAAAAAGGCTTTCCGCTCAATCCCTAACGCGTGCATCCCAATGTATTTGTCATTCGGTGCCCTGATAACAAAAATCCCTATGACTTACTCAAAAGATCAATGCTTATCCGTAAAGGTACCTAAAAACATAAACTAATTACATAATTATCCGCACAGGCAAAGCCTGCGAAGAACATACCA
>JBEISB010000218.1:0-3065 GCA_040375635.1 Chitinophagaceae bacterium
AAATTTCATATGCCCGAGTACGATTATTTTGAAGCCCGTCAGGATATGGAACGAGTTGACGATAAGGCTTGGTTACCGGTTCGACAAGAGTTTACCTATCAAAGCAAAGCCGGACGCTCCCGTATTTCAGGAAAGACGATTGTAGTATACGATCATTATAAAATAGATACCAGCTTTAGCAAACGATATTTTAATCGCGAAATCAGTTCTACCTCCTTAGAAGCTTATAAACGCGACTCCAATTTTTGGAATACTGCCCGTAAGGAACCCTTGACGGATAAAGAAGTAAAATTTATCTTCAAGAGTGATAGCACCTACAGAGCCACCCATTCGAAGGCCTATCTCGACTCGATCGACAAACGAACAAATAAAGTAACGCCTTGGAAGATTTTATTTTTTGGACAAGAGAATTACAAACGAACAAAAGAAAGATCGTTTTCGATTAACCCTGTTGTTTCTATGTATCGCCCCTTCGTTCCGGGCGGAACAAGAATTGCCCAAGGAGGAGATTATCGACGCATCTTACCATCTAAGCAAAGCTATTTTCTGAATGGAGAAGTGAGTGTGGGTTTGCGCAATAAAGATATTATGGGCGTGCTGCGATTTCAACATATTTACAATCCCTTCTCACAAGGTTATTATGCCCTTGAAGGTGGACGTAGTTTTGATTTCATTTTTGTGGGAGATGCTTACCTCAATCTTTTCAGACGCAGCAATTACTATCTAAAAAATGCGATTAGCATCGAACATGGCTTGGAAATTACCAATGGTGTTGTATTGCGTGTGATGGCAGAGTTTGCACGCCGCGAGTCAATTGACAAACTCAACCTAGTGGTTAAAGACGACTCAGCAAGCTTTTTTAGCAATCGTCCCATCATATTTCCGACCTACAATTCTACCTATGGAAAGGTAAGTATAGAATACACGCCTTTTCAGCATTATATCCGCGAGCCTAAACAAAAAATAATTTTAGGATCGAACTGGCCAACCGTTTATGTGAGTTATAAAAAAGGCGTCCCTAATGTTCTACATAGTGAGGTGAATTTTGATTATCTGGAATTTGGACTTAAACAAAAAGTAAAACTCGGATTGGCCGGTATCCTTCAATACCGAATGCTGAGTGGAGCCTATTATAATCAACAAGGATTAAAATATGTAGACTATAAATTTATTAGTCGCGGAAATCCGTTCTTATTTAATAACCCCCTCTTAAGTTATCAAAACCTCGACTCTACCTTCCCAATTTTCAACCGATTTTATGAAGGTCATCTTCTGCATAGTTTTAATGGATCGATAGTAAACAAAATACCCCTGCTCAAAAAAGCCAAACTGTTAGAGGTTATAGGCGGTGGTGCGCTTTGGGTTCCCGAACGTTCGTTGCAATATATCGAAGCTTTTGCCGGACTCGAAAAGTCATTCCCCTTGTTTCGCGAACGATTTAAAATTGGCGTTTATATCTCAGGCAGTGCTGCCAACAAATACAATAACCCATGGCAAGTCAAATTCGGACTGGGCAAATTTAACCGGAATAATAATAGCTGGAATTAGGCTTTTACAGTCTGTATCCACAGTGATTCCCTTAGTCCTCAACAGGTTATCCACAGGTTTTCCCTTGTCAATTTTCACTTACAAACAGATACCAAAATTGAGGGGGGTAGACAGTATCTTCACGCTCCCATAGGTTTGTCTGTCAGCAGATTACTCCTGCATCAGAGAAACATTGGGACTGATTTTCAAACTAAAAAAAGGGAAGACGTGCGACTGAAGTCATTAGAAATAAAAGGGTTTAAAAGTTTTGCCGACAAAACGATTATCAACCTCGACAACCAAATTACCGGAATTGTGGGTCCGAATGGTTGTGGCAAATCCAATATTGTGGATGCGATCCGTTGGGTAATTGGCGAACATAAAATCAAAACCTTACGATCGGATAATTTAGAAGATTTAATTTTTAATGGATCTCGAACCCGCAATGGATCCGGATTAGCCGAAGTATCCCTCACGTTTGAGAATACGCGTAATCTATTACCTACCGAATTCAACACCGTTACCATCTCTCGTAAATTTTATAAAAATGGAGAGAGTGAGTATCGTTTAAATGATGTTACCTGTCGACTGAAAGACATCACCAATCTGTTTATGGATACAGGGGTGACTTCAGACAGCTATTCGATTATTGAGCTGGGCATGGTAGATGACATTATCAAAGACAAAGAAAATAGCAGACGTCGTATGCTTGAGCAAGCCGCGGGAATTTCGATTTACAAAACCCGTAAAAAAGAAGCCAAGCAAAAACTAGATGCTACCGAGCAAGATTTAAATCGGATCGAAGACCTTTTGTTTGAAATCTCTAATAATTTACGCACACTGGAAAGTCAGGCCAGAAAAGCTGAAAAATACCACGCCATCAAAAATGAATATCGTGATGCTAGTGTAGAATTTGTAAAAGCCTCTCTAGAAGACTTCAATTCATCGTACCAAGAACTGAGTACACAGCAGCAACAAGAAACCGATATCATTTTAGCGCTCGAAGCCCATGTGTCTAAGGAAGGAGCCGAGCTTGAAGAGCAAAAACTCGAACTCACTCGTCGTGAAGAAGAGTTACATGGCATACAGAAGAACTTTAATGAGCTGGTAGACAAATTGCGTAAGCTCGAAAACGAAAAGAACTTAAATAGCCAGCGAATCCAGCATCTGCAAGAACTGGTGGGTAATATCGAAAATTCCATCAAAGAATCGAATGCACAAACCCAGCTTCTCCTCGATGCTACCCAAAACGCAGATAGTAAGCTACAGGCTGAGCTGGAAACCCTTGAAGTATTAAAGAAAAAACTCGAAGAGCTCCGATTAAGTTTAGATGCTCGCCGATCGACCTACGACCAACAAAAAGCAGAGGTGGATCAGCTACGCACGAAACATCAGCAATTGCAAATTCATCAGTTTGATGCCGAGAAAAAAGTAGCCATTGCCGAAAACAATATCAATAACCAGCAACGCTCAATTCATCAACTCGAAGAAGAGAACAAGCAGCGTCAAATTGAAATAGACAAGCAGAATACGCAAAA
>JBEISB010000229.1:0-2739 GCA_040375635.1 Chitinophagaceae bacterium
ACTGAGGATCTAAGCGGATTAATCGCTGGTACATATTCTGTAACTGTAACTACTCAAACAGGCGGATGTTCTGCTACCGCTTCTTATACGGTTGCAGCAGGTGCTGCAAATGTTACTTATTATGCAGATGCTGATGGTGACGGCTATGGTGCAGGTACAGCAACCAATGCTTGTCCACAACCAGCCGGATATGTAATAAATAATTTGGATTGTAACGATGTAAATTCAGCCATTAGCCCAACAACTATATGGTACTTGGATGTTGACGCTGACGGATCTTATGTTAGCACTTATATGTCATGCACAAGCCCAGGCGCTAACTACAATACGACAGGTGGAATCGTAGGTGACTGTAATGATAATAACCCACTAATTAGACCAGGAGTTACAGAAACCTGTAACAGTATCGATGATGACTGCGATGCACTGATTGATGAAAACTCATCGAATACTTATTAAGCAGAATTGACTAGTAAAAGAGCCCTTCCGATTGGAAGGGCTTTTTTGTTTGGGTGTTGTTTAATTTTGCTCTTCTTTATTTTGGATACATCCGCAATGCGGATACATCCCCACGGGATTAGTCCACTGCGAGTGAATCAAAACAACCAAACGAGCGAAGGGAGTCTCAAACGCATTAAATTGAAATTAAACGATCAACAAAATACATATCTACCTCACCTTTACCCTTCACCTGTATCTTTCCTCGTTCCACACAATTAAATTTGTCTTTTACTAATGTATAGGTCGTTTGGCTGATGTTTATTTTACCCACCTCACCATTGCTCTCCATGCGGCTGGCTGTATTAACGGTATCACCCCAGATGTCGTAGGCAAATTTCTTAACCCCTACAATTCCCGCTACAACAGGTCCGGTGTGCACGCCGATGCGAATGTCGAAAAACAATTCACCTTGTGCTTCTTTTCGACTTTTCTGCTCAGCCATAAATTGCTGGATTTCTATGGCAGCCGAAATAACATCCGTTGCGTGGGTGCTTGTAGTAATAGGTAAACCGCCTACTGCCATATAGGCATCGCCAATGGTTTTTATTTTTTCTACTCCATACTTCACCATTATATGATCAAAAGCAGAGAAATATTCATTGATAACGAATACCAGTTCCTTCGGACTCATTTTTTCTGAGAGTTGTGTGAAGCCTTTAAAATCGGTAAACAATACCGTTACTTCGTCAAATTGTTGCGCTTCGGCGCTGCCTTTAACCTTAAGTTCTTCCGCTACTTCTGCGGGTAAAATATTCAGTAATAAATTTTCAGAACGTTCTTTTTGCTTCTCAACTTCCTCCTTTTGCTTACGAATCACCCTTGTGCCTTCCTCCACCTTTATTTCTAATTCCTTTTGTCGTGCCCGCGAAGCCCGCTCTCGCCAGCGTATATAGAAAAATATCAATCCAACAACCAAAACAAAATACGACAAATAGGCCCACCAAGCGCGGTACCAAGGTGGCAATACTCTAAAAGTATAGGTTATCGGTTCTGACCACACTCCATTCGAGCCCCGTGCTTTGAGTTTAAAAACATAAGTTCCTTCCTGAATATTACCAAAGTTTGCACTGCTCTTTTCCGTCACATTACTCCATTGTTCATCATATCCTTCTAACATATATTGGTATCTGACCAAAAATGGTCTTTCTGTTTCTATGGCCGCGAATTCAAAGGCGATTTGGTTGTGCTCGTATGGCAGCACTAAATTTTCAGGTACTGGATAAAATTTGGCGATCTCATCGAATTGAATATTCCCAAAGCGTTCTAAAATAGATTCGTTCTCAGCATTTGGCAGGACTTTCCCGTATGCATAAAATTCCTGAAAAAGGGCTATCAAACTGTCTTCACTGTTTTTTCTGATGCCTTTTGTTTGAAGATTGTACCAGCAAATATTTTCATCCTTCACCTTTATGGATTGTATTACCAATGCCGGTGGCTCTGTATTCTTTTCCAATGCCCCATAATCAAATCGTACCAAAGCAGTTTTATCGTTACCTGTTCCAGCCCAAACAATGCCTTTGCTATCTAATAGCATGCAATTTTGCCCAACATTTACATCCTTTACGGGACAGCCGGTATTGGTATTGTATATCTCTATATCCGTTAATTTGGTGCCATCATTAGAAAGGTTAAAGAGCGTGATGCCTAAATTAGTTCCGACCGCTATTTTGCCGTTGGGCATCTGAATGACATTGGTAACAAAATTATCGGGCAAGCCATCGGCTATTTTAAAACTCTTAAAAATAGTTGAAGAAATCTTGTCTTTACTCCTGACTTTATCGGTTTTTTCTTCTAACTTTTCCCTTGCATCGTTGCTCAGTAAGCTCAACCCTTCATCAGCGCCGAACCAAAGGTTTCCGTATTTATCCTCGGTGATGCTACAAACACGATTATCTGCCAGACCCTGAGCCGTCGTAAAAGTGGTAAAGGATTTCCCATCATATTTTGATACCCCGCCGCCATTAGTGCCGAACCAAAGGTTTCCGTATTTATCCTCGGCGATGCAATAAATACGATTATCTGCCAGACCCTGAGCCGTCGTAAAAGTGGTAAAGGATTTGCCATCATATTTGGATACCCCACCGCCATTAGTGCCGAACCAAAGGTTTCCGGATTTATCCTCGGAGATGCTACAAACACGATTATCTGATAGACCATGTCCCGAATGAAAAGTGTAGAGGCATTTACAATAAACATTTGTAAAACACCCGCGAGGAGGGCAGAAACAAAGGTTTCCGG
>JBEISB010000059.1:0-11081 GCA_040375635.1 Chitinophagaceae bacterium
ACGCAAAAAGTTCTGAAAGAGCGCATCAAACTCTGCAGCTGTAGTTCTATCTATCATTCGAAGCAAATGATTATATCCTTCAGAAAAATCATCAGACTCGATAGGTAAATAATTTTGTATGGTATGCTTAGCGATTGCCTTGTTTAATTCATTCATCGCCAATACAGCTTGCTTAGCGATGTAAGTATTATTAGGATACTGCTTCATTAATCGTATCGAATAATATAAAACAGCACCGTATCGCTTACGATTTTGATAGGCTTCTATCATTTCAAACTGACTGCAATGTTGCAAACTATCGAAAATAGATTGGGGTTGAATAAACACTTTGCGACCTTCAGGCTTATATGCCAATTGCTGCATAACTGTATCCATCATCAAGACGCGAATCGGAATGTCTGGATGCGTTTTGACAGAATCTTTATCCAATTCTAATTCAGATTTTTTACCAAATGTAAACGCATTACCATGAGGCTTTAACCATTCAGGAAGTACGCAATCGTTATGATTACAAAAGAAGTTATTGTAATTTATCTTCGTACTATCTTCATCAGCATGATCTAAGATATTCATGAGTGATTTTCCTTCACGCAAATCATAATTCGTTTTCATCATGAGTACCAGCGCCATAGAGTCTGCCGATTTTTCTTGCGATCGACTATGCCGAGCATAATCGTATTGTGTATTTTTTATAAATTGAAAGGTCTTATCAAGCTTGTTATATTTAGCCTTATTGATATCGCGAATTTCTTTCTTTATTGATTTGTCTTTGGCTCTAGTCTCGTTAGCAATATAAGTCTCTTGTACATGCAGTAATAATTGATGTGAGAGTTCATGACATAGTAAAAACGCTAATTGAGATTCGTTTTGCAATTGCTCGAGCAAGCCGATATTAATGTATAAGCGATTATCTCCCAAGTTAAATGCATTCGGTACGAGATAACGGGTACACACCACTTCATATTTCCCCTTTATCCGATTGCCACGCACCACAGACTCTAATCTGGCAGTGAGATACTGATTCACAAAAGGCTCTATAATATATTGCTTCTCCCTCGACCCATTGGCATAAGCTACTTGCAGACTATACAAGTAGTGATTATATTTTTTAATTATCGCGGCATCGTTTGTACGATATTTTTGGCTGAGCTTTTTGAGGTAAGCCGACTCACTCATTTTATATCCCGAGCTACTATATTGTAGGGGAGTATAAGTGCTTGTAAATTGAGCCTGGGTATTTAAGGTCATGAATAGCAAGCAACCCATGATTACCAGAACCTGTCTATTCCATTTCATATTCATCATTACCAACCAATTTCGTCGTTAGATTTTCGCCACTTGTTTTTTATCGAATAGAAAATTCCGATTCTCGACACCGCGTCAATAGCACCTACTTCAGCGCATAAACCCATATTTCGCATCACCAAAAAGCGTGCACCAATACCTACCTCTGCCGATAGGGGTAAGTAGTTATCATATCGAGTGGCAGGTATCTGATGAATGTCTATATCTTTTAAGATAGCGGGATTGCTACTACTATATTTCACACTCCGCATTCTGAACCCAGCACCGGCAAAGAAATACAAAACCGATTTAGGCCTTTGTACTATATACCGAATACATCTCAACTGCAAGGCTAACTTAGATCCTTTACTCTCTACCCTACCTGTATCGTTTATTGAAGTTCGTGTTTCGCTAAGTTTATATTGAGAGTAATTGAGTCCAAGACCAATGGTTGTAAAATCACTGCAGGCGTAATCAAAGGCGATTTGTATTGGATGTGAAAATTGTAATTGATAATCGTACCGAACGGTAGATTGATTGTCTTTTACCTGCTTCGACATATAGTTTTCTAGACTTATCTTATCGATATTAGACAAGCCATAAGTGATACTAATCATCTTATTTGCTTTGGCCATTAATACCTCTTGCGACCGCATCGTTTTTGATTCGATCAACAACAGCAAAAAGCTCATCCCGATTATGTAATTCCTCATCCTCATAAAGTAAGGTTCAAATTATTGTGTAAATATTAAAAATCAGTTGCTTTCCTATCTCGACGTATAAGCGACCGATATCCAAGACAAATAGAAACCTCGAGGATTACTATACCAACGACAAACAAGGATCTGCCTAGCGCATACCCGGCATTTTCATTCCCATACCGCCCATCTTGTTCATCATCTTCATCATATCCTTCATTTGCTCAAATTGCTTCATAAAGGCATTCACCTCAGCGATATCCTTTCCACTTCCTTTGGCAATCCGCATACGGCGCTTCTGATATATAATATCTGGGTCACGACGCTCCTCAGGGGTCATTGAACCAATCATGGCTTCGATACCTTTAAAGGCGTCGTCACTGATATCAATATCTTTAATAGCCTTTCCCACGCCTGGTATCATAGCCAATAAATCTTTGATATTCCCCATCTTTTTAATCTGATTCAATTGGGTACGAAAATCATCGAAATCGAATTTATTCGCCCGAATTTTCTTTTCGAGTTTTTTATTTTCAACCTCATCAAATTCCATCTGAGCGCGTTCTACCAAGGTAGTGATATCACCCATACCCAAAATTCGCTGGGCCATGCGCTCAGGATAAAAAACATCTAAGGTTTCGAGCTTTTCGCCCATGCTCACAAACTTAATCGGCTTGCGAACGATATATTTTATGGTAAGCGCCGCCCCCCCGCGAGTATCCCCATCGAGTTTTGTTAATACAACACCGCTAAAATCGAGACGCTCATTAAATGCCTTGGCTGTGTTGACAGCATCTTGTCCCGTCATCGAATCCACAACAAACAATATTTCCTTAGGATTGACAGCCTTTTTGATATCAGCAACCTCATTCATCATTTGCTCATCAATCGCGAGACGTCCTGCTGTATCAATAATTACTACATTATGTCCATTTTCTTTCGCAAAGGCAATGGCATTATTAGCGATATTAACAGCGTTTTTATTCTCGAGTTCAACATGAACAGGCACTTGAATTTGATTCGCCAACACAGTTAATTGCTCCATAGCTGCAGGACGGTAAATATCAGCTGCAACTAATAGAGGCTTCTTTCCCTTTTTGGTTTTTAGATAATTCGCCAACTTACCGCTAAAGGTTGTCTTGCCCGAACCTTGTAAACCAGCAATTAAAATAACAGTAGGGTTTTGACTGATGTCTAATTCTGCTTCTGTACCTCCCATCAAGTCAACCAATTCATCCTTGACAATCTTCACCATTAATTGTCCTGGCGTGATTGAAGTCAGCACCTTTTCGCCAATCGCCTTTTCTTTAATCTTGTCTGTTACTTCCTTCGCAATGGCATAATTCACATCCGCATCTACCAAGGCTCTGCGAATTTCTTTTATGGTGCTTGCCACATTCACATCGGTAATCTTTCCTTGCCCTTTTAGCATTTTCAAGGCACCGTCTAACCGTTCGCTCAGATTATTAAACATATACAAAAATTTAGGTCGCAAATGTAAGAAAATCCGCGATACATATTATCCCTAGTGCGATGTAAAGGCGCGCAGATAACTGCATTCTCGGTACACCTCTTCATAATATGGGCGCGATGCTTCTCTCACGAAACGCGAAAAGTATGGATTTGCCTGCGAAGCCCAAATGGCGTAGTCATCCCATTGGGCTTGTCGATAGCGTTGCAGACTGTCGGGTAGAGTCCCAGGATATTGCTTCTGCCAGATCTTTGCCAACATCCATAACGACCTTTCTTTCAGCTTGCCATCCGTGCTATTGGTAAGAACCTGTCGAAATAATTGATCAGCCTTTTTTAATTCACTGTATGCTGCATTATCGCTATTTCCATTCATCATATAATAATCAGGACGATCATATGAACGATAATAATTGCATGCATTCCAACACTTTCCAAAATACGATAAAGAATAAACTGCCGATGCCAAATGAAAGGCGGCTTCCGGGTTATGATCACTCAGTCTTTGTAAGTGATTCAAAGTGTCTGCTAATGCGCGTAAGGAATACGATTGTAGGGTATCTTCTTCGTAATATCCATCTTGAAAATCACGAACATGCGTCACAAAAGGATTACAAACCTTTATTTTCGTTTCTGTGATTTGCAGTACATCCCGAGCTTCGGCAAATCGATGCTGCTGCATATATTTAACCGCCATGATTTCAGTAAGCATATTCTCATTGTACAAAATCCCTGCACATAACCACTGCTGAAATTTCCCTTCGGGCTTTTTTAGTAAGCGCAGTAAAGTCATTACCTGTTCAGGATGCAAACAAGTATCCATAAATTGACCAGAAGTAGACCAATACATGTCGCTAAATGTTAACGGCGACTGCGTATAAAACATATGTTCCAAATCGAGAGATTCGAACTTGCCATACGACAGTAAAGCCTTTAGGGTATCCCCCTGCGGTAAATACTTCATCGGTAATAATGTATTGGTAATACCTGCATAGGCTGATCGGTAAATTCTCTGTTGTCGGGCTAATGATTCGAGCCAGATTAAGCTTGGTAGAATTTGGTTTTCTGTCTTTGTATCTAATCGCTTTGCCGATGAAATCTGATTTGCCAAACGGATAATACGAATTTGATGATTCGCTTTTTGATTGGGTTTTTGTCGACTCGCCAAATCCAATAACGAATCTGTTATTCTGTAGTCATCATTTAAAAAATGTAAATGAGCAGCCGCGGCATACCAAAGGGCCCGATTTCGAATTCCACCTCGTGAGGCAATGCGGGTTATCAACATACAAGGACGCATGAGTTTTTCGCGATTGACATCCTGCTTACTGATAACATCATCAATCATCTGTGGCGTAACCTCTACATCCATCCAACCAAAATGATTTTGATAATATCGAACATAGTCGGGTATTGAAGATTTAAATTCAGCAAAGGCAGATTCTGCTTTATTCACTTCACGAACCATTAATACATCTAACATTGGGTTTTGAGGATCGAGCTCATACACCTTTTTGATTGCCGTTAGATGATATACTTCCGGATGACAAAACCCTTGCATGGCATACAATACAGCCTTTTCATGATTGTTTTTACAAAACGCTAAAACCTCATCCATACGATCTTCATTCATGGTCCAACTATAACTCAAATACTGCGAAACCCGATTTACGTAATCATCGCTTTGCTCAAACAATCGCGAAAACAAATATGCGCCTTCTGCTTCTCGATGAGTAGCTGCTAAGGCACCAGCCTTAAAAGACAGCGCCCGTTCATTAATCGATGGAGACAGAGAAGTATAGGCAGGCATTAAACTATCATGCAACTGAATACAACGCTCAAAATTATTCTGGTAAAACGCCAAGCGAATAACTTGGAATGAATAACGTTGCTGAAAAAAGGATTGTTTAGCCGCCCGAAATAATTGGAGCCCATTTCGAATTAAGCGATTGCACGCATTAATATCAATGGGTTTATCTTCCCAAGCATCAGCAGGTGCCGTAGCAAAAACCTCACATTGTTTGGCAAATAAAATATACCCCAAGGCCTCCAGATCCTTGCCTTGTTCGAACCAATGTAAAAAAGTATTGGAGCGCAAGGAGTCGGGGACTCGGAAATCTGTATTCTTTTCGAGATGATGATAAAACTTACGTAAAATGGTATCAGGCGTATTATACAAGACAGTCTCGATATCCATTGTCTGCACAGCCTTACCTACAAATTGCTGCCATTCCATTCCATTTCTACTTTCGAGGGAATGAAATTGTTGATTGGCCGAATCTACATCACACTGATAAAAAAGGCCATAGGGCATATAGTAAAAAGGATCATAGTTTTTTTCGGTAATACTATTGGGCGTAAAGAAAGATCCATACGTATCGCAGGGATCAAAATCAGCACAACTATACGCAAGAAGTACAGCTAAACATAGAGCACTTAGAGAAAGACTAATGGCTTTCCAGTAGTTTTTGAAGATCATGGGCAGAAATGTTTTGCAGACAATTAGCATCGAGGTGATAAAATAAAATTTGATGACTGTTAGGTATATTGTTTTTTCGTAACAGTAGAATGGCTTCTTTCAGGTCGTTAATCTTTACAGATTCCTCTCGCAATTCGTCGCCAGCCAATAGCCATTGTTGTCCACAAAAAAATGACTGCTTCACGCGATACCGATCATCACCTAAAGAAATCAAATGCTTATCATGTTGCCAATTCCCAATATGACGCTCATTGAGCAAGGCAAGGAGTTTATGATTTCTAAAAATAAGGGTGCGTTGAAATAATGGCAGGGATATATTTATGGGCAGTGGATACGAAGTAAATCCTCGTAAATATTCTCTCAATCTCTCCACAGAAAATAGAGAATTTTTCTCTTGGTAATCGGTTTCATTTCCTAAATGATAGCACATAAGAAATACCTCGTCTACAGGCGGTATTCCGCATTTGGCTTGATATTTCAATTGATGCAAGCGTAAGGTTGCCGTAAATTTTTTACCTTGAAAAACAGCCTGCTTGCGAAGAATGCTTAGAAAAGAAAAATACCTATCTCTAGTTAATGGGGTCCAGTCCATATCCCACTGCACTTCGTGATAGGGATGTCCTTGCATCATTTGTTGTATCCGGGATGCGGTTCGACTTGCTAATGTATCGAGCGATATAGACTGAAGCATAGCGCTGCGGGTAATATAGATAACGGGCGTAATGATGATTGAATCAGGCCAACGACTATCGTTTACTACACCAGCCAAGGGGGCTACCACTAGTCGTTGATCTTTTGTACGCACTGTATCTAGATCAAAAAGTCGAAGATAAATATCCTTGACAAATAAACTATCTAGTTCTTTAGATTCAACATCTCCTAAGGCAAAATGTGTTTTCCAATAATAGAATCCAATTCGTGGGGTCGAGGGTTGACGGCACGAAACGAAGAATAATAGGACAAAAAGAGTAAACAAAAAGAATTTCGGTGCCTTAAGCATACCCGAAATTAAGGAAACAGGGCGTTACCTTATGCATAAGACCAAAATAGATTAGGATTGGCTTTTTCGTTAGATTCGATCTCAGCAAAAGAAGATAGGATATCTGCATTTTGTTTACGCACACAGACAGAATGCTCAAAATGAGCCGATACCTTACCATCTTCTGTAACGATAGTCCAATCGTCGTCTGCGCAAAAAATATCCTTTTTCCCTAAGTTAATCATGGGTTCGATGGCAATCACTAAACCATCTTGCAATTTTAAACCTTGACCTCTACGGCCGTAGTTAGGCACCTCAGGCTCTTCGTGTAACTTCTTTCCTACACCATGTCCTGTAAGTTCTCTTACAACCCCGTAGCCATGCTTTTTTTCCGTATGCTCTTGCACAGCCCAACCAATATCCCCAATCCGATTCCCTACTACTGCCTTTTCAATACCGAGGTATAAGGATTCTTTGGTAACCCGTAAGAGTTGTTGAACATCGGCAGGTATTTCACCAAGGGCGAAGGTATAGGCACTATCGCCAACATATCCATTGAGAATAGTCCCTGTATCAATGCTAACAATATCCCCTTCTTGTAGTTCTTCATCACTAGCAAAACCATGTACAACAGCAGCATTAACGCTCATACAAGTAGAAAAGGGAAATCCTCTAAAACCCTTAAAGGCTGGGGTGGCGCCATGATCGCGGATGAAAGTCTCAGCCACCGAATCCAAATATTTAGTTGTAATGCCTGGTTTGAGAAGTTTGGCTAATTCAGCCAAGGTAGCCGACACCAGCAAATCTGCTTTGCGGATGAGTTCGACCTCTTCGTTTGTTTTATAATAAATCACAGGGGATAAATAAAAGGTCGAGAGAGTAAGGACAATTAGGCTGCTACTGTAGAGCGACCGGTAATGCGTCCACTTTCCATAAGACCATCATAATGACGCATTAAAAGCTGACTTTCGATTTGTTGTAAAGTGTCTAATAATACACCCACCATAATCAACATAGAAGTCCCTCCATAGAAACTAGCAAATCCACTCGTAATCTTCATTTGTCCGGCCAATCCTGGTAGGATACCTATCAACGCTAAGAATATAGCCCCTGGTAACGTGATACGATCCATGATAGCTCCAATATAATCTGCAGTGTCCTGACCTGGCTTAATGCCTGGAATAAATCCATTATTACGTTTAAGATCATCAGCCATCTGATTAGGATTGAAGATCAACGCTGTATACAAATAGGTGAAAGCAACTACCAAAATACCATAAATAATATTATACCATAGAGATCCAGGATTAGTTAAGTGCTTAACAAAACCCTGCGCTGTTTCACTATTTGAGAATCCAATAACAGTCGCTGGAATAAATAACATAGCCTGAGCGAAGATGATAGGCATTACACCTGCTGAATTAACCTTGATAGGAATAAAATCACGAGCACTTGATAAATCCTTAGCTGAAGTGGCTCCAACAATACGACGCGCATAATTTAAAGGAATACGACGTGTACCTTGCACCAACATAATGATTGCCATCACAACAAGAACCATAATGGCCATTTCAATCAAGAAGATTAACAATCCACCGCCTGCAGCTTGTGTTTTTGCTTCAAACTCTTGAACCAAAGCGTGAGGTAAACGAGCAATAATACCCGCAGAAATGATTAAACTTGTTCCGTTTCCAATTCCTTTATCTGTAATTTTTTCACCTAACCACATCACAAACAAAGTACCGGTAGTAAGAATAACAACAGTAGAAATCATCCAACCGAGACTATCACCCATGATAGCATTAGCATTTTGGCTGCGGAGGTAGGTGATGTAACCAATCGCCTGAAACAAAGTAACCCCTACCGTTAAATAACGAGTGTATAGGTTAATCGTACGACGTCCACTATCTTCTTTTGATAATTTTTGTAATTGAGGAATCGCAATTTGAGCTAATTGCATAGCGATACTTGCCGAGATATAAGGCATAATCCCTAAAGCAAAGATAGATGCCTTGTTAAAGGCACCCCCAGCAAACATATTGAACAATCCAAGTAACCCATTCTGTCCCTGATTCGCGTTGAGCTCATTAGGGTTTATACCAGGAAGTACCACATGACAACCCACGCGGTACACCAATAAGAGAGTTAAAGTAAATACAATCCGGTTACGAAGTTCATCAATACTCCAGATATTCTTTAAGGTACTTATTATTTTTTTCATTCTACTTCGATGTTCGATGTTTTATTGTAAAAATTGAAATTATTTTTTACAAATCAAACTAAATTAATGTATTCTTTTTCTTCCCCTGTCGGTGTAAACTACCTATCGGTTCTCGAATGAGTGATAAACAACTACAGAACGATCTCTAAAGTTCCGCCAGCAGCTTCAATAGCTTTCTTAGCCGTTTCTGTTGCCGCGTTTACTTTAAAAGTCAATTTGCTCTTCAATTCCCCTTTTCCGAGAATTTTTACTAAATCTGTACGATTAAGCAATCCTGTTACATATAAACTTTCTGGAGAAATTTCCTGAAGCTCATAACGAGTTGCTAATTCATCAATTTGACCAATATTGAATACTTTGTAATCGATACGGTTAATATTTTTGAAACCGCGCTTAGGCAAACGACGATGCAAAGGCATTTGTCCACCTTCACTTCCGCGACGGCGATTATAGCCAGCACGTGACTGTGCACCTTTATTCCCTTTAGTGGATGTACCTCCTTTTCCAGAAGAATTACCACGACCTAAACGCTTTCCCTCTCTATGGGTTGCTCCTTCTGCGGGTTTTAAATTATGTAAGTTCATGCTGTTCTTATTTATCCGTTTTTACTAAATGTTCAACCTTTTTAATCATCCCCAGAATCTGAGGGGTTGCTTCAAACTCGCGGGTTTGACTGATTTTTCTTAACCCAAGGGCTAATAAAGTAGCCTTTTGACGCTTATTGCGATCGATGGCACTTTTTACCTGTGTTACTTTTATCTTGCTCATTTTCGTTGTGCTTACTGTTATGGTTTGAATTTATCTGGAACAATTACCCGTTAAATACATTCTTAAGACTGATGTTTCTGTCTTTAGCGAATTGTATAGGTTCACGCATTTGAGCCAGGGCCGCTACTGTTGCCTTAACTACATTGTGTGGATTGGCAGATCCGAGTGACTTTGCCAATACGTCGGTAATTCCGGCGCTTTCAAGCACAGCACGCATACTACCTCCAGCAATTACACCCGTACCATGAGACGCAGGCTTAATCATTACTTTAGCAGCACCAGACTTGGCCAAAATTTCGTGAGGAACAGTACCATGCAATACAGGCACTTTAACCAGATTCTTTTTGGCATCATCGATACCCTTCTGAATGGCCATTTGTACTTCTTTTGCTTTTCCTAAGCCATGACCAATCACACCGTTTCCGTTACCTACAACCACTAAAGCGGAGAAACTGAAGGTACGTCCACCCTTGGTTGTCTTAACCACACGATTGATGGCCACTACTTTATCTTGCAATTCGAGTTCGCCTGACTTTACTGCGTTTTTTTCTGTTTTAGACATTTTCTGTTATTGAGAATACTATTAAATTTTTATTTATTTCCGGACTAGAAATTCAGTCCACCTTCACGGGCTCCTTCGGCAATGGCTTGTACACGACCATGGTAGAGATATCCCCCACGATCAAAAACACAATTTGCGATTCCTTTTGCTTTTGCCTTGACAGCCAAAGACTGACCCACTAAGCGAGCGATTTCTACTTTATTACCTTTAGATTCTACATCTTTACCGCGACTATTCGCTGCGGCAAGGGTTACTCCATTGGTGTCATCAATTAACTGACAATAAATTTCTTTATTGCTGCGGAATACCGATAAGCGAGGGCGTTCTGCCGTTCCGCTAATCTTTTTACGGATCCTCCACTTTAATTTCTGTCTTCTTTCTACTTTAACGTCCATGATATTTGAGTTTTAAAGAAAATGACTGTAACCATTTTCTAATGATTAGTTTTTATTTACCAGCGGCTTTACCTGCTTTACGACGGATAAATTCACCTACATACTTCACACCCTTACCTTTGTATGGTTCAGGCTTACGTAAACTACGTATTTTGGCAGCTACTTGTCCTAACAATTGCTTGTCTGAACCTTGTAACGTAATCATTGGATTACTTCCTTTTAATG
>JBEISB010000232.1:0-2699 GCA_040375635.1 Chitinophagaceae bacterium
CCGGGATTGTCTTCCATTAAGATATGCCCTTTCGCCAATAAGCAGGTAATCACTTGTTTAATCTGTTCTCGCTTGCCACGTATCACCAATTCCATATTATTGATGAGTGCGTTGATTAATTGAGGCGTTTGCGGAGCCATATTTTCGTCCATGTGTGTCAGATTTCGTTAGTGGGTGAAAAATAGAATTGCATAAAGGTATTGAGATTCAGAAAGCAGCAGAAACGTTTTTTGAAAGGTGTTTTTTTATTGATTTTTTGAATCCAGATGTCGAGGTGATTTTGAAGGAAATAATCCGTTGGATGGGCTGCATTGCCCGCATATTTTAAGGATAGATAATGATTCATAAAAACCTCAAAATAAATTTGATACGATGGATCTAAGGTTTGCCTTGCAAATTGTAATATCGTTTGTGATTGAGGTTGTACCCCAATTTGATTTAGGTAAAACAATAATCCCCGATAAGTATAATAGGCCTTCTGTTTTGTGTTTTTTGTGTCACGACTTCTCCATCGATAATAACAAAATACGATGAAAGGTGTAGCCAATGTCAATACGAAGAGCATGCTAAGTAGCAAAGCTGTCCAACGTAAAATATCTTTCCAGGTTATCGCTGACTTCGTTTGGTTTTTTGAATGGGTGTTTTGTTCTATCCCTTTTTTCTCGCGTAAATACAGTTCATCAATCGCAAGGGGTTTGGGTAAACTTGTATATAGTTTTTCGAAGGAATGCGTCGCAGGAAGAGACAGTAAGGAATTGTTATACGAAACCGCCATTACCGATTGATTCGTCTTTAATTGATATATGGAAATGAGGGAACTGTCTTTCCAAATACGGGTGCTTTGTATATCTAAACTTAGTGTATCCTGCCGTGATACAAATTCAAAATCTTTGAAGATAAGATTCGAGATACTTACTCTTGTTATTTTACGCAGGGTGTCTACCGACAATACTTTAGCGCTAACGGCTAGTACGGGTTTGGGCGGTTGCATAGGTGGCGTACCATCGGGCGTAGGGGCATGCTGGGTTTCTTCATTGCCTACAGTGGTATCAAAATCAATCCAACCATATTCTGGAAAATAAACCTGTACCCATCCATGCGATTGATCTTCGTAGTACCAATACCATCCTTTGTTTTTGTCACTTCGATCTACCGTTAAAAAGCCTGTTACTATACGCGAAGGAATTCCCATGGCACGAAGCAGAAATAAAGTAGCTCCGGCATAATAGGCACAGTATCCTTTTTTACTTTCAAACAAAAAGTACATAAGTCGCGATGCGCCGGGTAAGCCTGGAACGCCCGGATTATCAGTATAAGTATAGATTCGCTGTCCAAGTTCGTTTCGTTGTAAAAAATAATCTCTAATGCCAATGACTTTGTCGATTACGGTATGCTTTCCTCTGGCAATACTGTCGGCTAGATTTTTTATCTTATGGTAAGTCGGTGAGGATGGGAATGATGTATAATACTGATAAAATCTAGCGTTGGTTTGTTGATAGCTTTTGGCTTTTCGTAGTTCTTGAAATCGGCTTTCTTGAAAACTGCGTATGGTCGGATCTTCGCTATTGTAAACAAAATACGCACTATTTAAATCCGATACATAACTTTTAGCTCTGTACGCATATTTAAATTCGTTCTGAAAATCTTTTTCTATGGTGATGGGTTGTACCCAAAAGGCCGTGCTGGGTGCTATAAACGAACTCGCGGAGAGACGTTTCTTGTAAATTTCTATATCAATTGTTTTTCGATGTTTGTTGCCATAACTGTTTTCAAGTTTGCTACTATCGCTGCGGGTTGCGAAGAGCGGGATTTGGGCAACATCAGGACTAAACTCGTCAGAAAAATCTAAGGGGGTATCTCGTTCAAACGTTTCGGTAAGGGTATCAAATAAACTAAAATGCCAGCAGGTGAGATATAAAGGATTGGGCAGTTCGGTGCCCGGAAAATAACTGTCGATATGGGCGCAGAAAAGCGGCTCCGGATTTTTATGGCCATTACTGCCACCCATACCCATCGACTTTTTGTTCTCCATACTGCCATCTTTATTTTGCTTCATCATGGCATTATCTCCTTCCTTAGCTCCGCCTCCAAACTCAGCAACCTTAGCCTTGATTTCGGGATACAGCAACCATACAAGGGCGCCAAATAATAGAAGTAAGGTGCTTAATAAACCGACCAAGCGTTTGCCAAACGACCACCAAAATTGATTGTCGGTTGACTGATTTTGACGCAGGGCTTCGTGGGTATACACTACATAAAGACTATATACGCTCAGTGGGGCGAGATATCGAATGAGTTTTTCGGCACTGAACAAGTCGCCCGTTTTAGCAATCAAAAAGATACAAGTACCTAGCACGATGCCGGCAAACAAAAACGCAAAAAAACGAATTCGCTGAAAGCCCCAACCACAAAGCCAACCCATCAAAAAAAGAATGGCAAATATGCGAAAGCGGAGGGCGATAAAAAAACTGTCGACTTCGCCAATCGCAAAATTCTCGATACGGTTATGCAAGAAGTAAAAACATAACACTAGGCTCACAAACAAAGGAAGAAATCGAAAGCGAAATTGAGCCATGAAGTAGGATAGAAAGAGGCCACAACTAAAATACAGGGTTTGCGAAAACCATCGATCTTCTAGAAAAGTAAAATACTGCGTGCTATTCCAAAAGATAAACATCATGATAGCAGATGTCGGAAGG
>JBEISB010000088.1:0-9074 GCA_040375635.1 Chitinophagaceae bacterium
AAATCGATCCGAGTAATCGCTTGGCCGATATCAATATGTTGAATAACTACAAGCACCGACATCGTTTGCTTGCTCCCGAATCTAGGGTCCTTCGTTATGAGTCTTTTGTGAACGCAGGTACTGATTGGAAAAAATACCAGGCAAATTGGCGGCCCGACTTTTGGTGGAATCCTATCGACGGTTTCAAAGTGGGATTGCATGTAGATGGGAACTACTTCAACTTCTCGCGTAAATTATATGCTACCGTTTGGATGAATACAAGGTTGGGTTCTGAATTACAATATCGTGCATACGAAGGACAAGGATGGTGGAGTAATGCAGCCGTATTGAATTATACATTGCGTTATGAATCGCCATTGAAACATTGGAGTACGAAATTATTTGGCGGTATTGATACTCGTTATTTGGATGGCTTGATGCGACACAGTGCTTATCTCTATCGCGACTTTAGCGATCAGTTGCAGGTGAGGGCGGAGATAACTACTTTATTTCGTACCGGAAACTTGGGGAGATATTATCTGTTGATGCGCAACGAGTGGAGTAGTTATGCCGGCAATAAAAATATTGCCAATACCAAAGAGAATACATTCTTACAATGGAGTCTTGTAAAAAAATACGAACAGAAAATAGGCAGAGGCTGGGCAAAATTATTGTTGCGGGCGCCACTCACTTATAATTATGCATATCTACAAGGCGAGTTGCTTAACGAAAAAAGTTGGCATAAGTTAGATATTCGTACCCGTGGATTTGTAAGATTGGGTACAGGAAATGATATCCCTAACGAAAGTGCTTTATTTATGCAAGGGGCCAATCCGGAGGAGATGATGGAAAATAAATGGAGCAGAACTAAGGGAATTGTTCCATTTTCAATTAACGGTATGCAAACCGATGATTTTTCGTATTTCCATACAGGCGGTGGATTAAACTTGCGCGGTTATAATGGCTATTATGCGATAGACGAGGATAAGCAAGGGCAGAAATACATTAACTACAAGGGACGCAGTGGTGCCGCCTTGAATATGGAAATCGAATTCGATAAATGGGTACGATTGCATCCCAAATACATTCGCGATTATGTGCATATAGATGCTTACTTATTTGGTGATGCCGGGATGATGAGTCGCGGTGTGTTACAAGCCAATGATATAACAGTCTTACAGCCGGTAAAAGCATGGAGTAAAGTACGCGGTGATGCTGGTTTGGGATTTGCGTTTACACTGAAGAAATTTGGCGCCCTCGAAAAAGTACCACCCTTTACCGTACGATTTGATATGCCTTTATGGTTGAGTGCACCTCCATATGCGCAACCCGATGCTTTTGCATTTCGTTGGTTGCTAGGGGTGAGTCGCGCATTCTAATGATTGCGGATATTCATTTCGCTTCGCGAACATAACAAAAAAATGGCCCTCGATGTTGAGGGCCATTTTTTATGTAGGTTTATTATTCTTTCGGTTCTCCCGATTTTTCTTTTTTGCCTTTGTCTTTGGTTCGGAATTGCAAGAGCGACTTTTCTTCATCTAAATCAGCAATCAAGGTATCACCTTCTTTGATGCCAAGATTAAGGATCTCTTCGGCCAGCGGATCTTCGAGGTATTTTTGAATGGCACGATGTAATGGTCTGGCCCCGAATTGTTGATCATATCCTTTTTCGGCAATAAAGTTTTTAGCCTTATCGGTAAGCTCGAGCTTAAACCCTAGGCTATGTAAACGTTGCATTACGTTCTTGAGCACTAAATCAATGATTACATGGATATGTTCTTGCGTGAGTGAGTTAAACACAATCACATCATCAATTCGATTTAAAAATTCGGGAGCAAAGGTTTTTTTCAGGGCCTTTTCGATAACGGCTTTACTATTATCTTCTGCGTTGTCTATTTTTGTTTTGGTAGCAAATCCAACCCCGTCACCAAATTCTTTTAACTGTCGAACACCAATATTTGAAGTCATGATGATAATGGTATTTTTAAAGTCGATTTTACGACCCATGCCATCTGTTAGCTGACCATCATCTAATACCTGCAATAAAATATTGTAGATATCCGGATGAGCCTTTTCGATTTCATCAAGCAAGATAATGCTGTACGGTTTGCGGCGTACTTTTTCGGTTAGCTGCCCCCCTTCTTCATAGCCTACATATCCGGGAGGAGCACCAATCAGTCGACTCACAGAAAACTTCTCCATGTATTCGCTCATGTCTATGCGAATCAAGGAATCTTCACTGTCAAACATATTGCGAGCCAGACAACGAGCCATTTCTGTTTTTCCAACACCCGTGGGGCCAAGAAAGATAAACGAGCCGATGGGTTTCTTGGGATCTTTCAATCCTACTCGATTCCGTTGTATCGCTTTCACTACTTTTTTTACAGCATCTTCTTGTCCAATAACCACCTTGTTGAGATCTTCTCCCATGCTGCGTAACTTTTCGCTTTCAGCAGCTACCATTCGTTTTACCGGAATGCCTGTCATCATATGAATCACCTCAGCAATTTCTTCTTCGGAGATAGGGATGCGTCGACTTTTAATTTCTTCTTCCCAATTGTTTTTGGCTAATTCTAGTTCTTCCTGCAGTTTCTTTTCCGTGTCACGAAGTGCCGCTGCCTTTTCGAACTGCTGGCTCTTCACGACTTTATTTTTTTCTACTTTAATATCCTCAATTTTTTGTTCGAGTTCGAGAATATTTTTGGGGACATCTATATTTTTTAAGTGAACGCGAGCGCCAACTTCATCCATAACGTCTATCGCCTTGTCGGGTAACAAACGATCGGTGATATAGCGATTACTTAATTTCACACAGGCATCGATAGCCTCCTGATTATAACTTACATTATGAAAGTCTTCGTATTTGATTTTGAGGTTATTGAGAATGATAATGGTATCCTCAACACTAGGTGGGTCGATAATGACCTTCTGGAAGCGGCGATCGAGGGCGCCATCTTTTTCGATATGCATGCGATATTCATCGAGCGTAGAAGCACCGATACATTGCAGTTCACCGCGGGCTAAGGCAGGCTTAAAGATATTCGAGGCATCGAGCGAACCACTAGCACCACCGGCGCCAACGATGGTATGAATTTCGTCGATGAAGAGAATGACATCCCGATTTTTTTCGAGTTCATTCATGATAGCCTTCATGCGTTCTTCAAACTGTCCGCGGTATTTAGTACCCGCTACCAAGGCCGCTAAATCAAGACTAATCACTCTTTTGTCGAATAATACCCTAGATACTTTTCGTTGAAAAATTCGTAAGGCCAACCCTTCTACAATGGCTGTTTTACCTACTCCAGGTTCTCCAATGAGAATGGGATTGTTTTTTTTGCGGCGAGAGAGGATTTGTGAAACTCTTTCGATTTCTGTTTCACGACCTACTATTGGGTCGAGTTGACCTAATTCGGCCAGTCGAGTGATATCGCGCCCAAAATTATCGAGTACCGGTGTCTTTGATTTTGAACTAGAAGGGGTTGACGGTTTGCGCGTAAATTGGCTGCGATCCTCCTCTTCTTCAAAACCACCTTCGTCTTTTAAATCGTTAGTAAAACCTGATGCTTTTCCGCCTACAAATTCGATTTCATTTCTAAAGGTGTCGTAATCAACCTGAAATTGATTCAGAATCTGACAAGCTACATTCTCTTTATTTTTTAATATCGATAATACTAGGTGTTCGCTTTCGGCTAGACTGCTTTTTAAGGACTTCGCTTCTAAAACAGTAATGCGAATTACTTTTTCGGCCTGTTTAGTGAGTGGCAAGCTATTTAAGTTCTCTACTTTTTTTGCATTGCCTTTGTTTTTAATGGCGCCTTCCAACTCACGTCGTAGGTCAAATAAATCTACATGTAAGTTTTGAAGTACTTTAATGCCTAAGCCCTGTCCATCTCTAATCATACCCAGCAATAAATGCTCGGTTCCTATAAAATCATTTCCAAGTCGGAGGGCTTCATCACGACTAAACGAAATAATCTCTTTTACTTTAGCTGAAAATTGTGCATCCATTGAATGGTCTTAGTTTTGTCAAAAATAGTGAATATTAAAAATATATAAATATTTTTACTTCAAAGCAATAACAACATATGCGTTACAAAATTGATACCAGAACAGATTTTGACATAATTACACTCTTATATCCAACCATAGACACTATATTGTCAGAACAACTCAGCGATATCGTAGATCAGTGTAGCGAAAATGGCAGAAGCTTAATTCTGGATTGTAGTATGATTGAGCAAGTAGATAAAGAAGTTCTGCTACCATTGATTCGTATGCACGAAGAAATGTATCAGCATGATTTGTCGTTTGTGCTTTGTTGTTTGAACGCAGCCTGCAAAAAACAAATCGCAGATATTGAAGAAGATCATGTGCTGAATCTTACTCCTACTGTAGAGGAAGCCATTGATTTGGTTTCTATGGAAGGCTTAGAAAGAGAATTAATGCTAGGCGATGATGAGTAAAGGCTGCGGCATTGAATCCTAGAAAAGAAAAGGGCTGCTCATATGAACAGCCCTAATCAATATCAGAATAAAGGTTTAGTGAGTCGCTTTAATATGAAGTGTTAACTTCACTTCAGGGTAGATGAATTTATCCTTTAATGATTTGTCGTTTCCGTAATGTAAACCCCATAAAGTTCTATCGATGACAAAAGAGGCATCAGCTTGTGCTTCTTTCTCACTTAACACGATTTTGGCTGGGAAGCTAACATTTTTGGTGCTGTCCTTCATGGTTAAGTTACCACTGAGTGTGTGGGTAGCTTCTGGGTTCCCTTCAAGAGGCGCACATCCAGTAAGTTCAAAGCTAGCGGTTGGGTATTTTTGGGCATCAAAAAAGTCGGATGCTAATAGATGACCTCCTAATTTGTTTTTAATCATGGTATCGTTATCTAATATGCTAAGTGAATTGATATCAATCTGAAACTTACCGCTCGTAATGCCTGTAGCATTCGCCGTGAAAGAGCCTTCTTTAATTTTAAATACGCCAGCGTGAGTTCCTACAGGCTTAGTCCCTAAAAAGGTGATGCTGCTGCTGTCGGTATTTACTGTAAATACGTTACCCTCCGCAGCGGTGGCTGCTTCTTGCGTGTTCGATACATTCGCCTTGTCGCCTTCTGGGGCTGATTGACAAGCTGCGAGTAGGCTAATCATAGCCAAAGAGAAAATTACTTTTTTCATGTTTATTATTTTGAACACGAATGTATTGATAAACAGAGTATATTGTATGTTGTAACATATATTTTTTATGCTTTGTTAACAAATTATGATATCGTGAATACTGAAATGTTTAGCCTCGAGGGTATCTTTGCCGCCTAAAATGAATATCCATGCAAGAAACAGGCATTAAAAACCCCACACATGACCTCGCGGCTCTCGGGTTGAAACCCGCCATAGTGAATTGGAATCTCTCTCCAGAAGTTCTGGCCGAACAAACGGTTACACTAGGCCAAGGAACCCTTACTGATAAAGGCGCATTGGCGGTAAATACAGGAAAATTTACCGGTCGTTCTCCGAAGGACAAATTCACTGTTAAAGATGCCGTAACCGAAAATAGTGTTGATTGGAGTGATATTAATATAGCGATTTCTCCTGAGCATTTTG
Source organism: Chitinophagaceae bacterium (assembly GCA_040375635.1). GTDB lineage: Bacteria > Bacteroidota > Bacteroidia > Chitinophagales > Chitinophagaceae > OLB11. Next base: position 5,580 of record JBEISB010000088.1, read on the forward strand.
AGGTTTTATATAATGATGTGGTAAGTTACCTAGAGGGTAAGGAATTATGGTTGCGTGATGCTTATGCTTGTGCAGACCCGAAACATCGTTTAAACATTCTGGTTGTAAATGATACGCCTTGGGCTAATCTCTTCTGTAATGATTTGTTTTTACGTCCTACAGAAGCCGAAAAACAATCTCAAAAGGCTGATTGGGTCATCATTCAGGCACCAGGGTTTCAAGCAGAACCCGGGAAACATGGTACTCGACAAGCCAATTTTACGGTAGTTAACTTTACGAAAAAGATAATCCTGATTGGGGGTACAGCCTATACCGGCGAAATGAAGAAAGGAATATTTGGGGTATTGAATTATATCCTACCTCACGAAAGAGGGGTATTGAGCATGCACTGCTCGGCCAATGAAGGTGCTGAGGGTGATGTGGCTTTATTTTTTGGATTAAGCGGTACTGGAAAAACTACCTTGAGTGCGGACCCGGATCGTAAGTTGATTGGAGATGATGAGCACGGATGGGATAATGGATCTATTTTCAATTTCGAAGGAGGATGTTACGCCAAGTGTATTGACCTTACGGAAGAAAAAGAACCACAGATTTTTGCTGCGATTAAGCCCGGCGCCTTGGTAGAAAATACCAAGTACATCGCAGGAACAAACTCAGTAGATTATGCCGATTCAAGCATCACCGAAAATACACGGGTTGCCTATCCAATCGATCATATCTCGAATGCCAAAGAACCAAGTATCGGCGGCGATCCTAAAAATATTTTCTTCTTAACTTGCGATGCCTATGGTATCCTTCCACCCATCTCTCGCTTAGATAAGGGACAGGCTATGTATAGCTTTATTAGTGGATATACAGCTAAAGTAGCGGGTACTGAAGTAGGTGTTACTGAGCCACAAGCAACGTTTTCGGCTTGTTTTGGTCGCGCCTTTTTGCCTTTACACCCAACCCGTTATGCTGAATTGCTTGGAAAGAAACTGGAAGCACATCCCGACGTAAAAGTTTGGCTCATTAACACCGGATGGAGTGGTGGTCCTTATGGTATTGGTAACCGCATGAAATTAAGTTATACCCGGGCTATGATTACGGCAGCTATGAACGGAGAATTGAATCAAGTAGATTATGTTGCACATCCGGTATTTGGATTTGAAATGCCAACCCTTTGTCCGAATGTTCCTACGGAATTGCTGATTCCTGAAAATACATGGAGCGATAAAGAAGAATATGTCCGTAAGGCCAATGAGTTAGGCTTACTTTTTGTAAAGAATTTTGAGAAATACGCTGCCCAGGCTAATGCCGAAATTATGGCAGCAGCGCCTAAGGTTATGCAGAACGCATAAGCCTATAAAAAACGTTTATCAAAAAGGGTGCCTCTCGGGTGCCCTTTTTATTTTGTTACAAGATTTTTCCGTGTAGCTTTGCACGCCCGAAAACAACAAAAAAACGCATGTACACCCTTCATTTTACCTTTGAGGAAAAAGACCTCGAGCCCATTACTATAGAGAACTGTCCAGCCGATGATTCTATATTAGAAGTTGCCCTCAAAAACAATATTCGCATCCATCATAATTGTGGGGGTGTTTGTGCTTGCAGCACTTGTCATGTGTATGTAGATGCAAAAGAGGATAGCATCGAAGAGCTTTCGGATCGAGAAGAAGATTTTATAGACCGCGCCAGAAGTCCACGATTAAACTCTCGACTCTCTTGTCAATGCCTATTACTCAATGGTTCGGGTGAAATTTTCATTACCGTTCCCGATCAAAGTCAGATTCATGGCGAATAATGCTGACCTTTACCTAAAATCCATAACACGAATGTCATACGAACCCCATATATACTGGAACGATTACGAAGATATAGCCCTGAAACTCTACGAGCGCTTTGGCGATGATTTTACAGAATCTAACATTTATCGAATCCGATTTACAGATTTGTTAGAATGGGTATTAGAAATTGATGGCTTTGCCGGAACCCGCGAAGAATCTAACGAAGGGCATCTTGAAATGATTCAAAGTAGCTGGGTTTACGAATGGCGTGATGGTCAGAAATAAAAGAGTTGTCCCCGAATCCTAAAGCCTTGCTTGTCGATTCAGTTTTTTCATTATCTTGTGCATTCCTAAAAAAAGCCCTCCCTCATGGCAAGTGTTTTGGTTATTGATGATGATAAAAGTATACGCAAGGCTTTGCAAGAAATCTTGTTAGCCGAAGGGTATCAGGTTGATGTTGCTGTCGACGGAAAGGAAGGCTATAATCTTGTAAAAGCGAAGTCGTACGATTGTTTGCTCTGCGATATTAAAATGCCCAAAATGGATGGTATGGAATTACTCGAGCGTTTACAGCAAGAGGGTAATGAAGTGCCTATCATCATGATTTCAGGGCACGGTAGCACCGAAACAGCGGTAGAGGCGGTAAAAAAAGGTGCTTTTGATTATATCTCAAAGCCTCCTGATTTAAACCGCTTGCTCATCACGATGCGCAATGCTGTTGATAAAGGAAGCTTGGTCAACGAAACCAAAAAATTACAGGCCAAGGTAAATGCAGTTCAAGATATTTTGGGTGAGAGTCCGGCTATCAGAACCATTCGCGAAACGATTGATCGAGTGGCACCCACCGAGGCTAGGGTTTTGGTCACGGGCGACAATGGGAGCGGTAAAGAGTTAGTGGCTCGCTGGATTCACGAAAAGAGTAATCGTAATACAAAACCCTTGGTAGAAGTCAATTGCGCCGCTATTCCTACCGAATTAATCGAAAGCGAATTGTTTGGTCACGAAAAAGGTTCTTTTACCTCGGCCGTAAAACAAAGAATCGGAAAGTTTGAACAGGCCGATGGCGGAACTCTGTTTTTAGATGAAATCGGTGATATGAGCTTGAGCGCCCAAGCGAAAGTATTGCGCGCTTTACAAGAAGGACGTATTACCCGGGTCGGTGGTGAAAAAGAAATCGAGGTGAATGTTCGGGTGATTGCCGCAACAAATAAAGATCTTCAAAAAGAAATTGATAATAATCAGTTTCGAATGGACTTATACCATCGGCTCAATGTTATCGCTATCCATGTCCCTAGTTTAAACGAACGCCGCGACGATATTCCTTTGTTATGTCAGCACTTTATTGCTCAAATCTGCAAAGAGTATAAAATCAAAACCAAAGAAATTGAAGAGTCGGCGATTTTGAAATTACGCAATCACAATTGGACGGGTAATATTCGAGAGCTAAGAAATGTCATTGAACGACTCATTATTCTTACCGATGATAAAATTACGAAAACCGATATCGATAAATTTGTTCTTCCCAATTTACAGGGCGCATAGGTTATGGCACAATACAGTATGAAAGAAGCAATTGATAAAATGCTTCAAGAAAGTAATTGGAAACAACGTTATCAAGCCACCCGCTTGCAACAAGATTGGGAATTATTAGTAGGAAAAACGGCAGCAAAACATACCCAGCAAGTGCAAATCCGCGAAAACACTTTATTAGTCTTTACCAATGTAGCAG
>JBEISB010000159.1:0-5244 GCA_040375635.1 Chitinophagaceae bacterium
CATCGGCAGTGGTGATTGAAAAGTGCTAGCATCCTCAAGTTGGGTGAGGTATTCATCTCAATAATTATCTGATTGATAGGAATTTCAAATAGCCAAAAGAGATTGCTTACGTTGATGGCATAGATATTCCTTTACCTTTGGTTGTGTTTATGAAATCAGCTACATCCTTCTTTTTCCTTTTATTTTTGGTTTGTACCGCTATGGTTTCTCAGGCCTCTCATATTATTGGGGCTGAAATTGGGTATACACATGTCTCAGGACTAACCTACGAAATTACGCTTACGATATATGGTGATTGCGCGGGAAGTTCTTTCCCCACTTTACCTTCGGCTGTACCACGCATCAAAATTTATAAAAACAATGTCCCTTTTTCGTTTATCGATTTAGCCGTTGATGGACCTGGGGTAGAGGTTACTCCAGTTTGCCCGGCTGAAATTAATAATACCACTTGCGTATCGGCCACCGGAACCTTGCCAGGGGTTATGCGTTTTGTGTATAAAGGAACGGCTGTGCTTGATGGGCCTTCAACAAATTGGTTGTTTCAATTTAATAGTTCTTTCGGCACCAATTACTGGGCAGGAAGAAGTTTCTCAATTACCAATATCACCAATCCTAGTCAAATGGCTTTGGAGGCTACCCTCAATAATATGACGGGACAAAACAATTCTTCTTTATTTTCAACGATACCTACTCCATTTTTTTGTATCAACACCTTGCAAGAATATAATCAAGGGGCTGTAGATCCCGATGGTGATCCGCTGAGCTTTGCGCTGGTGCCCGGATTGGATGCCGATAATACCGGTACCGTAACGGGTAATGTAACGTATATCGCACCATATACATACTTAAATCCTTTAGCTACTGTACCGGGTAGTTTCAATTTTAATGCGAGTAATGGACAAATGAGTTTTACCCCGAATCTAGTGCAGACCTCTTTAGTGGTGAATAAGGTTACAGAAACTCGAGCAGGTGTAGTGGTAGGTACTGCTATGCGTGAAATGAATTTGGTTGTACTGAATAATTGTACCAATCAGCCGCCACCTGTTTCTTTACCAAGTTCTAATGTGGGCACTTTCGATAGCCTTACCCATACCTTGACCATTTGTAATTCTACCCCTTTTTTGCATTTCGAGATGAGTGCTGCAGATCCCGATAGTCAGCATGTTACCATTACGGTTACCGGATTACCAGCAGGCGCTACCGCAAGCATCAGTGGTAACGGTTCTTTACATCCGCAGGTACAAATTGATTGGACACTCCCGCAACCTATAGTGCCAGGGATCTATACGTTTTATATCAACAGCGAAGATGATGGATGTCCACTTAAGAGTAAACAAACCATTGCGTATACAATCATTATCGTGCAGCCGGTAAGCTTCTCAGCCAATACGCAGCAAGAGTCATGCGTGCCTGGTGTCGATGGAAGTATTCAATTGACGGGACTTACCGGAACAACTTTACAATTTTCATTAAATGGAGGTACCTTTCAAAGTTCGCCTTCTTTTACCGGATTAACAGCGGGGGCATATACGGTTACTGCGCAGGATGCTCAGGGATGTTTTGCTCAACAAGTATTTACGGTACCATCATCACCCAAGCCGATCGTTACGGTTGCAGTTAATCCAGAATCTTGCTCTCCGGGTAATGATGGGTCTGTGAATATTAGTGCGAATAGTTCGAATGGAGGCATTACAGGGTATTCGATTAATGGCGGTTCTTTTCAAGTTGGCAGTACATTTAGTAATTTATCGTCTGGTATTTATCTCATACAAGTGCAAGATATTGCTGGATGTTTGTCAACCACACAGGTAGAGGTTACCAAGGCAATCATCCCTCAAATTACGCAGACCGATATTCAGCAAATCACTTGTCACGGAAGCCATAACGGCAACGTAAGCGTCTCTGTATCGCCAGCCTCTTCAAATGATACCTACTACTTACTACCGACGAGTAGTAGCAATCAAACGGGTATGTTTTCTGCACTAGGACCAGGTACTTATACCTTGATTGTAAAATCGGATAAAAATTGTCGTGATTCTGCTATTGTCAATATCACGGAGCCACCTGTTTTTCGATTTATAGATTTACAAATTCAATCCGCTACCTGCGATAAAAATAATGCTCAACTATTTGTGAAAACAAATTATTCGGGCACCCTGATCTATACCCTAAGGCCCGCCACTTTTATTAATACTACAGGTCTGTTTACGGATATTGCACCGGGTGTTTATACGATTAGTGTAAGAGATTCAAATTTCTGTGAGGTAGATTCTGTAATTACGATTGGCTCTTTACCGAAGGATTTGCGTGCTGAGATGTTTCACCAAGACTTGTCGTGCAATGGCTATGGAACAGAGGGGAGTGCTGAGGTAAAGGTGAGTGGAGGACTTGGACCTTATACGTATCTATGGAGCACAGAGCCTCCTTTGTATGATAGCAAGGTGAGTGGATTGTATTATGGCTGGTACTTTGTTTCTATTGTGGATGCAACAGGATGCGAAATACAGGATACGGTTTATATACGGCCTGGTTCGTGTTGCGAGAATATTTATATACCGAATGCCTTTTCGCCCAATAATGATGGACAAAATGATACATGGCGACTGATTACTTCTGCCGGAATTTCGATAGAGCAATTTGCTGTTTTTGATCGATGGGGGAATGAGGTATGGCATACCAAAGATCAACGAAAAGTGTGGGACGGACATTATCATGGCAAAGAAGTTTCTGAAGGCACCTTTTTTTATCTCTTACGATACAAATGTTTGCAAGATGGAAAATCATACGAACGTAAGGGAGATATCATGGTATTGCGCTAAACAATTACTCAGACGGCCTTACAAAGGGTATTCAATAATTCTACGTTATCAATTTTTTGTCTGAATACCACCTTCTTAACATCACCGAAGTTATAGGCTAATAATTCTTTACATTGAAGCTTGATAATGGGAAAGGCTTGCTGTCCGCGTTTATATTGTGCATACAAATACATCCAATGTTCGGGAAACATACAAGCGGCAAATAATACAGTGCCGATAGCAAAAAAGGTTTTCTTGCCATTACCAAATAAAAAGAAATACAATCCTGCTTCATCTTTCATATGGGTTTCATAATCGAGTAAGACATGAAACACATCATGTCGTTCGAGTTTTGGAATGGGTTCAATATTTTCTTTGGATAGAAATTCACCTAATGCTTTTCCTAATGAATTGTCGGGATAGGCAATTAAATCCTCAGCCTTTAATCCCCAAGGCTTTCTGCTGACATGCAGAAGGGCATGAGCCTTTATGGCTTTGTGCAATAGATAAACGGTTATTCTTTCCCGAATGCCTTGGTGAGGCCTTGTTACAATAAGAGATGGATTCATTTTTTTTAAGCGCCAAAGTACGAGTTCTGTAAGACCCTTAGGGATTGGATTCTGGTAAGAAAAAGATAAGGCTGATATTTTATGACACTACTAACATTTGCTTGTAGCACAAACCAGAGAATGATGCTAAAAAAATAATGCTTAGAAAATGAAGAAAGAACGCCAATCTTGCAAGGGTCTTTGAGACCAAGCTTAATTAAGCCTCTGGAGTAAGCGCGTTAGATCCATATCTTTTGCTGCCAGCGTAAATATCATAAAGCAATAAACGAGCTTCGAGCGATCCATTATATACTTTGATTTTTTTGGAGGGCTTTAAGCCTACATATTTGAGGGCTTCTGCATTGGCACTGACCATCCAGGCTTTGGTGCCAGGATAATTTCGTTTCAAGGTATTGCCAATTTGTAAATGGAAGTCTTCGGTTTCTATGCTGATGCGTTCGTCATAAGGAGGATTAAATAAAATATGCAAAGGGCCTTCTGTTTTTTTGGTGCTCTGAAAGAAATCGCCCTGACGCACTTCAATGAATTCTTCTAAATGTGCACTATGAATATTCTCTCTGGATTGCTTTACATTTTTAAAATCGATATCAGTACCGAAAATCGTAAATGGCATATCTCTGGTTTTTTGCAACAGCGATTCTTTTATTTTTTCAAACAGGGCTTTATCAAAATCAGGCCATCGTTCAAAGGCAAATTCTCTACGATGAATATTAGGCGGTATGTTACATGCAATCATCGCAGCTTCAATCAATATGGTGCCACCACCACACATAGGATCGTAAAAATCGCATTGTCCTTCCCAACCCGACATCATCAGTAAGCCTGCCGCTAATACTTCGCTGATAGGGGCTATATGTCCTGCTGTTTTATATCCCCTCACATGCAATGATAATCCCGAACTATCTAATGAAACGGTGCATTCATCTTCGTGAATATGAATATTCAAACGCAAATCAGGACTTTCAGTATCTATGCTTGGACGAATCCCGGTTTTATTTCGAAATTGATCGACAATAGCATCTTTACATTTTAGCGCTACATATTTTGAATGGGTAAAGTGGGTAGAGAAAACAGTAGCATCAATGGCAAGGGTTTGTTGTTCGTTAAGATATGCCGACCAGTCTATGGCGTAAATAGCATCATATAGGGATTGCTCATCCTTCACCTTGAAGGTATGTATAGGTTTTAAGATTTTAATGGCCGTGCGACAAGCTAAATTAGCCTTGTATAAAAAACCAGTATCACCCTCACAACTCACCATACGTTGTCCGCTCTTTACATGAAGAGCCCCGATTTTCGTCAACTCTTCGGCAAGGAGTTCTTCGAATCCAAATAAGGTCTTAACAACAATCTTAAAATTTTTTCCCATGCTACAAAGGTATACTTCTGCATCTGATCTTTTTATCGTATCTTGTCTGAACAATAACTGACTGCCATGGAATTATCGATTCGTCATTTCATCGCCAAGCATATAGACACGAAATTTAACCCAAATGATTCCTTGCCATTTGCTACATCGGTAAAACAGATTCCAAAGCGCACTTATCTCACTAAGTTTGACCATGTAGAAAGGTGCGCTTATTTTTTGCGAGAGGGAATTGTAAAGATTGGGATGATTCGCGATGGGGAGGATCGAATTGTAGAGTTCTTTTTTCCGGGAAGTTTTTTTTCATCCTATACTTCCTTTCTTACCCAATTGCCCTCTGATGTAGAGGTAGAGTGCTTAACCGATTGCGAAGTAGAGCTCATACGTTATGATGATTTACAATTGGCCTACAAAGACTCGTTACTAGCCAATCGTTTCGGGCGTATGGTAACTGAGCAATATTATATTCAAAAAACAGAACGAGAGAAAGGATTTTTAACAAAGTCAGCCC
>JBEISB010000050.1:0-12162 GCA_040375635.1 Chitinophagaceae bacterium
ATCCACACCTACCTTGTGCCCTTGTTGGCTGGGACAATTCCGCTCGCCGAGGCAAAAACGGCATTGTTTTAAAAAATGCGCATCCCGATATTTTTGCGCAGTGCCTTCAAAAAGATATCGATTATCTATTATCCCGTAAAGATGATATTCCGTTTTTATTTATTAATGCTTGGAATGAATGGGCCGAAGGCAATCACCTCGAACCCGACATGAAGTATGGCCATGGATTTTTACAAGCATTGCAAAAAACACTAGCTCCTTATGTTGCCTAATATCAAACCCATCGCTCTTTATCTCCCCCAATACCACCCCATTCCCGAAAACGATGCTTGGTGGGGGAAGGGCTTTACCGAATGGACCAATGTAACGAAAGCCAAACCTCGCTTTCAAGGCCACCATCAACCTCATCTGCCTGCTGATTTAGGGTTTTACGACTTAAGGCTCGAGGAAGCACGCCTGGCGCAAGAAAGTATGGCTAAAACCTATGGCATTTATGGTTTCTGTTATTACCACTATTGGTTTAATGGTCAACGTATTTTACACCAACCTCTTGATCGCAAACTAGCAAACGGAAAAGAGGACCTCCCCTTTATGCTTTGCTGGGCCAACGAAAACTGGACCCGTGCTTGGGATGGTAAAGAAAAAGATGTTTTGCTCGCGCAACAACATAGCGATGCCGACGACCAAGCACATGCACGCTTTTTGTGTGAAGCTTATTTTCAGGACTCCCGATATATCAGACACGAGGGTAAACCTGTATTTATCTTTTACCGACCTTCACTTTTTCCGGACATCAAAAACACCTTACGCATTTTTCGTAACGAAGCACAACAAGCCGGAATTGGAGAACTTTGGCTAGGCTATTTTCAGGGCTTTAATGTTAAGACAAAACCTCAAGACCTTGGCTTTGATTTTGGGGTAGAATTTCAACCCGATTTTTCGAATCGCCCTAAACCGATACAGACTTCACTGCTGTCTGCCTGCTTACATTACATCAAACAAAAGCTAAGCCATAATAATTCCTCTTCTATTTATGATTATGGCGACTTTGCTCAATTGCAAATGCAGAGACCCTTTCAGCCTGATGTGTATCCATGCATTACCCCCATGTGGGACAATGCCGCCCGGCGCGAGCAGAACCCATTTATCCTGAACCATTCTACCCCCGAAAAATACGGAGTTTGGCTACAGTATATTGTAGCACATTATCCATGGAAAAAAAACGATGCCGATTTTTTATTTCTCAATGCCTGGAACGAATGGGCCGAAGGTAATCATCTCGAACCTTGTCAACGTTGGGGCTTGGCCTACTTACAAAAAACCCACGACGTATTTTCACAAGTCCAACAACAGAAGAATACTCAATAATTATTAGGCATGCTCATTTCCGTAATCGTACCGCAATACAATCATGCCCCGTTTATCAAACAGCGTATCGAAAGTATCCTGCAACAAACCTATCCCTTATTTGAAATTATTTTATTGGATGATGCAAGCACTGACGGAAGTCGCGATATTCTTTTGTCGTATGCACAACACCATAAGGTAAGTCATTGTATCCTCAACGATAAAAATAGTGACTCTCCCTTTTCGCAATGGAAAAAAGGAATCGCCTTGGCCAAAGGCGAACTGATTTGGATCGCCGAAAGTGATGATAATAGCGATCCTGAATTTTTAAGCCGCTTAGCCCATCGATTAATAGCCGCTCCCCATGTGCAGATGGCTATTTGCAATTTGATTACCATCAATGAACAAGGAGAAACCCTTGCCCGTCGAACGCATTATCCTGATAGAATATGGAAGAGTAAAGACTTATTGGTAAATGAGTTTACCCGTGGTAACTATATCTGGAATGTGAGCAGTGTATTATTTCGCAAATCGGCATTTGAATATGTTAACTGGCAACAAATAGAAACCATGCGCTTTTGTGGGGATTGGTTATTTTATGTACAGATTTTAGAACGAACACAATGCCTGACAATATCAGACGCCCTTAATTATTTTCGTACACATACTCAGACCGTATCGCAGCATCCGCAGTCGGCTTTTTGGCGTTTTAGCGAAGGGCTTAGCGCCGTGCAACGTATTCTGGATGTATATTCGATTTCTCGTTTCCAGCGTATTCTTATCTGTACTCATTGGCTACAAGAACTTCGCGACAGTCAATTCGATGCTAACACAACAGAAAAAGTAGAGCTTTTAATACAGCAAAGTTTCGGAATACAAATCGTAAACATTTGCCGAAACGGTTTTTGGGGCTGGATTTGGATATCGAAACTTCAGCAGGCCCTTTGAGTCAGAGTGAGAATGAGAACGATCACCAATAGTACTAACATACTCAGAACGCGGTCTATGAAAAAGAGCATTTAAAAAAGACTGAAATAAGACAAAAAAAGATTGTCCGCCGGGCGATAAAAGAGTGAGAAGTTTTCCTTGTTTACGTCAAATGAAATCTTTTTAGCATTTTGATAATCCTTGATCTTTTGCCAAGCCTTTGTATCAAGATAAAAGCATGAAAACATGATTCATACTCACAATCAAATTCATTAAATCAAATCTTCTCAGAACGCGGCCTATGAAAAAGAGCGTTAAAAAAAGATTGAAATGAGACGCAAAAAACAAGGATTGTCCGACGAGCGACGAAGGAGCGAGAAGTTTTCCTTGTTTACGTCAAATGAAATCTTTTTAGCATTTTGATAATCCTTGATCTTTTGCCAAGCTTTTGTATCAAGACTAAAACTTGAGAATACTATGAATACTCGCCATCAAATTCATTCATAGAAATCACCTCAGAATCCGGCCTATAATTAGCCGTATGAAAATAATGCCCACAAAAACATACCCTAACCTTAACCATTAAAACATCCGCCCTATATTTACATATGCTTGTTTCTGTAATCATCTGTACGCATAATCCCCGTGAGCATTATCTGCAAAGAACTCTGCAAGCCTTACAACAACAAAGCCTACCCTTAACTCATTGGGAATTATTACTCATAGATAATGCCTCAAGCGCTCCGGTTTCATATCGCTTCGATATAGGATGGCACCCATACGGGCAACATATACGGGAAATGGAGTTAGGACTAACCCCAGCTCGTTTACGTGGCATCAAAGAATCACAGGCGCCCATATTGATTTTTGTAGATGATGATAATCTATTATCTCCCAATTATCTTGAAACGGCTATACAGATACTCCATCAAAATAATAGCTTAGGCGCTTTAGGCGGACGAATACAAGGAGAATATGAAATACCTTGCCCTGATTGGTTAGTAGAACATACCAGCCTGTTAGCGGTTCGAGATGTAAGTCATTCATTATGGTCTCATCAGTACGATTGGGAAAGCACACCGGTAGGTGCAGGTTTGGTCATTAGAAAAAATATTGCCCAAGCGTATGCGAAGACAATAGAGAACGAAGCCAAAGAGAAACGACTAGATAGGCAGGGCAATAATACCATGGGTGGAGGGGATATCGATTTAGCCTACACGGCCATTGATATGCAGTATGCGATAGGGCGTTTTACAGAAATAGCGTTAACGCATTTAATTCCTAAAGAGCGTTTACAATTATCGTACATCCTGAAACTTTCTGAAGGCGCTGCTTTTTCGCAGGTACTACTGGCGTCAAAAAGAAAAGCAACCTCCTTATCGAAAACAACGAAAACATCAACACCCTTGCTGCGAAAAATCAAACTGGCCATACGCCCTCCGTTTGCAGCTATCAGAATGATGTTTGCCTGGAAACGGGGAATAGCAAAAGGGAAGAAGTTTTTGAGAGAAAATAGCTTGTCATAATATTCTCCCTTCTATTTCCCATTTATCATTTGGGCGCACCACTTTACAAGGATTGCCAAACGCAATCACATTTTCGGGAATATCAGAAACTACAACACTACCAGCACCTATCAGTGTATTTGCACCTATTGTAACGCCATCTTTTATTGCAGTACCAGAGCCAATAGAGCATGATCTTCCTATAACAACATTACCCGAACAAACAACCCCGGGATTAATATCAGTGTAATCACCTATTTGTGTATGATGTCCAATGGAGCTTCCTCTTTTAATCGTAACGCCGAAACCAATCTCAGCCTGAGAACTAATAATAGCACCCGGTTCGACAAGAACACCATGGTTCACTTTTACACTTCGTGCAATATAGGCTGTTGGGTGTAAGATAGTTTTATAGTCATTTTTGTGAATATCTGCCTTCTCCAAAAAATATTTATAAATCGCAGCTTTATTACCAGGCCCACTTGCACCAAACACCACTCCTTTGATTTTTTCCGGCCACGTGCCTTCAGGTACGATTTGATAGTTAATCGACTCAATCGGTGTATTCGGTATAATTTCAGCACTGATATTAGAAAACACCTCAAACGCTTCCACAAATTCTGTCTCTGCAACCACATCGCAAATCACACAAAAGCTACTCTTCGAAATACCTAAGACTTGCATCTAATTCTTTTTTCTATTATAAAATCCAAGTTTGCCAAATTCCGCTGATGGTAAATAATGCATCTGATTGATCTCGAGTAATTGATGCGTTCGCTGAATGAGTTCAATATTCGTGCAGGGTCTGGTACGTGACTTATCCCACCATATATTATCCTCGATGCCAATTCGCACCCCATAACCCATAGAAATCGCCACAGAACTCACAGGCAGCTGATACTCTGCCAATCCTGCTAAGGCAATAAAATGTGTGTCTGGAATTTGAGCAATAGCTGTGCCCATCGACAATAAATCGGCCTGAAAGCCTGCAATATTTCCAAACAATAAATTCCAATAATAAGGCCCTTTCAAAATGCCTTTTCGAATTAAATAAAGACCATAATTAATCATCCCTAAATCGAAGCACTCCAATTCAGGAACAACCCCTTCCGCTTCCATTTTTTCGGCTAAGCGAATAATCATATCGGGCGCATTCACAGAAGCCTGCGTTAAAAAATTTAAAGAGGAAAGGGTCAAAGAACACATATCAGGACGCAACTCTAATAAAGCAGAACGCTTTTCAAATTCCGGAAAATTTCGTCCTGAACTACTACCACAAATTACGAGGTCTGGACAATGCTTACGAACCCCATCAAAAATCTCTTGATAGATTGATTTCGCATATGCTGGCATCTCATCCTCTTCTCTTGCGTGAAGATGCACTAAGGTTATTCCAATTTCATAAGCATTGTGTACTTCTTCAATAATCTCATTGGGATGAATGGGCACATAAGGGGTTGATTTCTTTGTTGGCACCATCCCCGTCGGACAAAAATTAATGACTGTCATTTTACGATTCCTGTTTTGAAATATATTAGTTATTTGAATAGATCCAAGCTTTCAATCATCTTCAGCGATTAGCCTGAAAATAAATTGATATACTATCTGATCCTTCTTTACGATTTCATGGATTGTTTAAACCGACATGTTAATACCATGATTCTCCACTTACAAAAGAGAAATAGGTATTTATATCGGCGTCATTGAGTAGGAATCTTCCCGCCGTCCGAATCGAAATTCGAAAAGCGGCGGAAAATAGCTAAGCCCCTTCAGTATTTATAATCCCAAAGCTTCCACACAACCGAAAACGGATATTTAAGCGATGTACTTGATGACTTTTAAAAAACTTAATTCAATAAAATTTCGGGCAGCCTATAAGTAACCCCATCGTACACAAAAAGTTTATCGATTTCTATGGTCCAATAAGTGAACAAAGGCGATTTTTTTAAAATATTCATTACCGTTTCTTTGCTCTCGGCATTCACCAATATCCAAAAGCGAAAGCTATCCATGCTTACTGCATACTGCTCAACGATCTGTTTGCTGATGAGTTTTTGGATATAGACTCTGTGCGCTGGAATCTTAGCCATAAAGTCTTCATCCATGGTAAAGTATATCGTTACCTGAAATTTTTCCATACAATCAGAGTTCAATCATTGAAAGTGTATTCACAAGGGTTTCATCATAGGGCCTAGATACGCGTATATAATTGTCGGTATATCCTTCCATCCTTTCGCCATACTTTGTTTGTTCAAACAATACCTCCCGTTGTTGTGTTCGATGCGCATCGGCAAAGGCATTCATCTTAGCTTCTGACAAGGCACGCAAACGAGCATTTCGTTGCTTTCGAAGAGATATGGGCACAACATCCTGCATCGTGTAGGCTGGGGTATTTTCGCGCTCAGAATAGGTAAATACATGCAGGTAAGAAATATCGAGCGACTGCAAAAACTGATAGGTTTCTTCGAACAACGAATCGGTCTCTCCAGGAAATCCAACAATCACATCTACCCCAATACAAGCATGCGGCATAAGACTCTTGATTTGCGCTACTTTTTCTTGATACAACTCTCTCCGATACCTGCGCTTCATAGCTGCCAACAAGATATTGCTACCGCTCTGCAAGGGTATATGAAAATGAGGCATGAAATGATTTGAGTGAGCCACAAAACGAATAATCTCTTCACTCAATAAATTCGGTTCTATCGACGAAATACGATAACGGGGCATAATGTCAAGGGCATCAAGGGCTTGTACCAAATCATAAAAATTCTCTTCGCGCTGCCGCCCCCCTGTAAACCCTTTCCCAAAATCACCCAAGTTTACGCCTGTAAGCACCACTTCTTTAACACCACTCAATGCCAACTCATGTACATTATCTACCACACCTTGTATCGTATCACTTCTGCTATGACCGCGAGCTAAGGGTATGGTACAAAAGGTACAGGAATAATCACATCCATCTTGCACTTTTAAAAACGTACGGGTTCTATCGCTCAACGAAAACGAACTATGAAAACCTTGCACCTCCTCGATGTCGCAACTATATACTTTGATTTCGTTCTGGCGATTAAAATCGCGAATATGCTGTAACAAATTGAACTTCTCCCCGGCACCTACTACCATATCAACACCCTCTAAGGTTGCAATTTCGTTGGGTTTTAGTTGCGCATAACAACCCGTAATCACCACGGTTGCGTTTGGATTTTGTCGCTTTACCCGGCGTACCAATTGCTTACACTCTTTGTCGGCATTTTCGGTAACCGAGCAGGTATTAATGACATACACATCCGCTTCATCCTGAAAATCAGTCTTCCGATACCCTCCCTCCTCGGCCAATCGGCTCAAGGTAGAGGTTTCTGAAAAATTCAGTTTACATCCTAAAGTATGAAATGCTATTGACGGTTGCTTTTCCACGCGTCGCCAAAGATAGGAAAAGGCTACTGCTTCGCCATTTTTGTTTGCAGGATGTTTGAAAACTACAAAACGATGTGGAAGGTTTTATTATTGATGGTTACAGTTGCGTCATTATCACAATGTCCGTCGCCGAAATCGATACTGCGCATAGCCTTACCCTGTGGCTGCATTTCGATATACCCTTTATTGAAGTAACGACAACCTACTACTTCCTTTACCAAAGGCTTGATGATGGCCATGGAATAATAAGTTTTGTTTTCGTTTTTCCCGTTGGCTGTTCCGCTAATCTCATAGACATCGTCGCCCCAAACCGGTGTCGATTCACCCTCTACCCATGTAATCGTATTGCGGGCGCTGTAATAAAGCGTATCGTTTACCGTTGGTTTCAGTACCTTACCTTCTACTACACTGCTGTACGAGGTTTGTGCACTGGCATTATGTCCTAAATTTTGCACAATATTAGTCCCCATAATAAGGTTATTGTCTACATAATAATTTTCGAAACTAAGGGTATGCACACTCCCCGAATCGCTGTAACTACCCGTATAATCTACGATAATCTTCCCCTTGCGATAGCGTCCGTCATTGCACATACAGTTGGCCGGACCGAAATCTATTTCGATATGACCGTTACCTTTATCATGCGTAATCGTTGCACAATACCCGCGGGTTTTATAATTTGATAGTAACTCTCCTGTATTTTTAGTGGCAGCATCATCGGCTAAGTCGGATGCGTCATGATAGACGAAAGCATGCAACGCTAACTGACTAGCCAAAGAAGTATCTGTATCTCTCTCGCGAACGCAGGCAGAGAATGAAAGGCTTACTAATAAAACAGGCAGGAGGTTTAACAGGATCTTTCGCATAATTCGGTAAAAATAAACGCTTAAAGGTAATCTAAAAGCATGAAACTTGTTTTTTTTCGGCGCAATCGGGATTGGCCATTGATAAAGACTTATAAAAAAAGCCGTCCGGTAAAGGACAGCTTCTCATATACATTCAACGGGATCGATTAGTGAAGGGTTATGGTAAAGACATTACTGCCTATGGTTACCTGAGCGGTATTATCGCAAGACCCATTTCCATAATCGATGCTACGAGGCAATTTCCCGGCAACCTGAATGGTTTGTACACCGGCTGATATATAATCGCAGTCTACCGCTTTTACCAAGGGTTGAATGATCGTTGCAGTATAGCTATTGCCTCCTTTAGTTCCTGATGCCGAACCGGTAATCTGATACACATCATCTAAGCGAACCGGCGTCGACTCACCTTGTATCCAGGTACGAACGCGATTTGAGGTCCAACTGATGGTATCGTTGGTAATTGCCTTGACGATCAACCCATTGACCTGTATGGAAAAGTAGCTTTGATTGGCGCTATTTTTTCCCATATTGGTGACGGTTTTCGTACCCATGATATGGTTGTCGTTTACATAAAAATTATCGAAAGCGATATTGTGTACACTTCCTGAATCGCGATAATGCCCTGTATATGTGATAAGAATTTTTCCGCGGCGATTTTTACCATCATTGCATAAACAATTTACAGCACCAAAATCGATGGTAATGCTTTTGGGGGTACTAAGGGTATCGTGTGTGACCGTAGCGCAGTTGCTGGCGGTTTTATAACTACTGAGGTGATCGCCGGTAGATTTGTCGGAAGCTTCGTCGGCCATGTTCACGGCATCATGGTAAACATTTTCGCTCAGGGCATGATCGGCCGCTAAACTTGTGTCAGAGTCTTTGTCTTTATCTCTGCGGTTACAAGCCATAAAGATGAAGGCTGTGGCCAAACTCAAGGCCAATAAGCTAAGACGAAAGGGGGTGGTTTGCATATACTTTATTATTTTATGGCGGTTCAGACCGAGAGCATAGTCTACAGTTTAAAACGAGGTTAAAAATTATAGGGCCGAGCTTCAAACGAGAATAATGCCCTACCTTAGCGCCCCTTTCCGCTCTGGAAAGTTTTTAGCGCATGAAAAGAAGAATAGCGATTTTTGGTAGCACGGGCTCTATTGGAAAACAAGCCATCGATGTCATAACAGCACATCCCGATTTATTTTCGTTGGAAGTGATATCAGCCCATAGTCAGGCTGATGCTTTAATCGAACAGGCCCGTCTGCACCGTCCCGAAGTGGTGATCATAACCGACGAGTCAAAGTATACGATCGTCAAAGAAGCCCTTGCCGATTTGCCTATGAAAGTATATGCCGGCGAAAAGGCCCTCACGGAGGTGGCTGCCAGCGATGTATACGACATTCTGCTTGCTGCCATTGTTGGTTATGCCGGATTGCACTCTACCCTTGCAGCCGTTGAGCAAGGCAAAACCATTGCCCTAGCCAATAAAGAAACCTTAGTAGTAGCCGGCGATATTGTGACGAGTATGGCTACCCAAAAAAATGCCCGTCTCATTCCGGTTGACAGCGAACACTCGGCCATCTTTCAATGTTTGGTGGGAGAAGATCCCCGCTCGGTAGACAAGGTGATATTAACAGCCTCGGGTGGACCCTTTTTAGGCAAGAAGCCTAACTTTCTTATCAATGTAAAAAAAGACCATGCCCTGCAACATCCTAATTGGAGTATGGGCGCGAAAATATCTATAGACTCGGCCAGCTTGATGAATAAAGGTCTCGAAATGATTGAGGCTAAATGGTTATTCGGATTGCAAAACGACCAAATTGACGTACTTGTGCACCCTCAGTCTATCGTGCATTCGATGGTAGAATTCTGCGATGGTAGCGTAAAAGCCCAAATGGGATTACCCGATATGAAATTGCCCATCCAGTACGCACTAGCCTATCCCCATCGTATCAAAAACGATTATAAGCGACTTCTCTTTAAAAACTATCCCTCTCTTACTTTCGAATCACCCGACTATAAAACATTCCGGAATTTAGCCTTAGCCAAAGAGGCCATGTTTACTGGCGGCAATGCCCCCTGTGTGCTGAATGCGGCTAACGAAGTGGTTGTTGATGCCTTTATTCGCAACCGCATTGGCTTTCTCGAAATGAGTGATGTGATAGAAAAGTGTATAGAAAAAATTACTTTCATAGAAAAACCTAATCTCAACGACTATATCGAAAGCAACCGCGAAGCCCGCGAGTATGCCGGCAGTCTGATTAAATAAAACGAAATTCAAGCATGCAAATCTTAGCAATCGAATGGGGTGTAGTGGGCATCAAAGCGGCTCAATTGATTCTCGCCCTCAGTATTTTGGTTATCCTTCACGAGTTTGGGCATTTTATTACCGCCCGCTGGTTCGGCTGTCGGGTCGAAAAATTCTATCTCTTCTTCGACCCATGGTTTTCCTTACTCAAAAAGAAAGTGGGGGATACCGAATATGGCATAGGTTGGCTGCCCTTAGGAGGCTATGTAAAAATTGCCGGTATGATCGATGAAAGCATGGACACCGAAGCGATGAAACAACCGGCCCAAGACTGGGAGTTTAGAAGTAAACCCGCTTGGCAACGCCTCATTATTATGCTTGGGGGTATTATCATGAATGTGATCGTGGCTGTGGTCATTTATTCGATGGTCCTTTTTGCTTGGGGCTCTGATTCCGTGCCTATGAATACTGTACGCGACGGACTCTATTTTCAGGATAGCATTTATCAAGAAGTAGGCTTCCATCAAGGCGATAAGGTTTTAGCCGTTGACGATAAAAAAGTTGAGAAGCTCGATGATGCTGCTCTTCGTATTTTAATGGGGCGCAAGGCTTTGGTAGAACGTAACGGAGAAACCTTCGAAATCCGTTTTCCTGAGAATATGATTGGGAAACTCATCGAGAGCAAACGCAAAGGAGCCAGCATCTTGATGCCGAGGATTCCAGCGATCGTTGGCTCCTTTGATGGATTGAATGAAAAATCACCTGCTCAAGAGGCCGGTTTACAAGAAGGGGGATATTGTAAAAACAATAAACGGAATCAGTGTTAGCTATTATGATGAAATCAAACCCATATTAGCTAAGGCTCAAGATTCAGCTGCGCTATCCATTGATAGAAATGGCAATATGCTTAGTATTCACTCGGGTCTCACCAAAGACAAACGATTGGTTTTGCCTTATATCACCGATCTGAAAAAATTAGACAGCATGGGCGTCTTAAAAGTGGTTCATCGCGACTACTCTTTTCTGGGCAGTATCCCTGCGGGCATTTCGCTGAGCCAACAAAAACTTGTCGATTATATCAGTCAGTTTAAAAAAATACTTCAGCCGAAAACCGGAGCCTACAAAGGCTTAGGCGGATTTAAAGCCATTGCCAATGCCTTTCCTGCTGTGTGGGATTGGGAGACGTTTTGGGGTATGACCGCCTTCTTGTCGATCATTTTAGCGTTTATGAATCTACTGCCAATTCCAGCGCTCGACGGAGGACATGTTATGTTTACCTTGTACGAAATGATTTTCCGTCGCAAGCCCAATGAGAAGTTTCTCGAATACGCGCAAATGGCTGGGATGATTTTCTTGCTATTATTAATGATTGCTGCGAATGCAAACGACTGGCTCGGCTGGGGAAAATAAGATTCTCCCATGCTGCATCGAGCTGATTCAGAAACGCAGATAAAAAACAATTACTTTTGTAACATGCAGGAAATCTTAGACAAAGTTGAAGAACTCAAAAAAGAAATTCAAGCCACCGAAATCGGTAGCAGCGATCAATTAGAGAAATATCGGATTCGGTTTTTAGGCACCAAAGGCTTGGTAAAAGAGTTGATGGGCGAGATGAAAAACGTTTCCAAAGAATTAAAAAAGGACTTTGGTGCTCGTCTCAATGAGTTTAAGCAGTTTGCCGAGGCCCGCTATGAAGAATATAAAGGCATTCACGAAACTGCAAGTACCAGCAAGACTGTAGATATCGATTTTAGTTTACCCGCGTACCCTTCTGAAACGGGGAGCCGACATCCCATCAGTATCGTGATGAATAAGATGATTTCGATATTTGAAAAGATTGGCTTTACTGTGGCCGAGG
>JBEISB010000103.1:0-8073 GCA_040375635.1 Chitinophagaceae bacterium
CCCCCCAACGAGCCCTTGCGGGCCGAACTCGCTGCCCGGGCGGCCCGTGATGGTGGTGCCGATTTGTATGCCCAATTGCAGGTACTTGACCCAGTGGCTGCTGCGAGTATTCATGCCACCAATGTGCGGCGGGTGATGCGGGCGCTTCTAGGGGTCTTTGGGTAATCGATAATGCCTCTGCTTGTCCTAGGGTATCTTTCCACGTTAACGTATACAGGTGCTGTTCAACATCTTCAGGAATCAACTCCCATTGCAATTTCATAGTGCGCTCCTTATCCTGTTGCATAGGTAAACAGGCATAAGCGCTCACAAGCATCGCACAAACCATGATGCCACATAGCACAAAACAAGACCTATAAGGATTCAGCACTCGCATTGCCTAATAAGGTATCAATCACTTTAGCATACCAAGCATGTTCGAGTCTTAATACTTTGGCAGCTAGGGTTTGTGGGGTTTCATCAATATCGACAGTCACTGTTTTTTGCATTAAAATCATCCCATCATCATAGTGTTCATTCACGATATGAATGGTGATGCCACTTTCTGTTTCGTTGTTGGCAACAACAGCGGTATGCACATGATGTCCGTACATCCCCTTACCCCCGTATTTTGGCAAAAGGGAGGGATGAATATTGATGATCTTATTCGGATATCCTTGAATCAAGTAATCGGGTATTTTCCAAAGGAAACCGGCTAATACCAAAAGATCCGGTTGATAGTAGTCGATAGTGTCGATAAAAACATCCGACTGAAAAACAGATTTATTAATCAGAAGAACATCAATACCATATTCTTTGGCAATTTCAATAACACCAGCCTTCGCATTATTGGTAATAATTAGCGGGAAACTAACATCCTCTCTCCCCCTATAATATTCTAGGATCGCTCGTACATTACTACCGCCACCCGAAGCAAAAAGCAGGATTTTTTTCATGGGGTAAAATTACTCAAATCTCCCATCGGGCAAGTCTTCTGATTGTGAATTTATAAAATTACCTTTGTGTCCTTATGTATACCGAAATCGCAGCCTTGCTTAGTGGCAAAAATATAGATGTTGAATGCAGCGTACGTGGCTGGGTACGAACTTTTCGTAACAACCAATTTATTGCCCTCAATGATGGCAGTACAAATAATAACCTGCAAATTGTGTTAGGACTAAACCAATTCGATGATGCTTTACTCAAGCGAATTACCACTTCGGCTTGTATAGAAGCGAAAGGAAAATTGGTAGCCTCACAAGGGAAAGGTCAAGTAGTAGAATTAATTACAGATTCTATAGAGATATTGGGCGACAGTGATGCCGAAAAATATCCGCTACAGCCTAAAAAACACAGTTTAGAATTTCTACGCGAAATTGCTCATCTCCGCTTTCGCACCAATACATTTGGATCGGTATTTCGTTTACGGAATGCCCTCACCTTTGCGATCCATCAATTTTTTCAGGAGAGGGGATTTCTGAATATCCATTCTCCTATTATTTCGGCTAGTGATGCTGAAGGGGCCGGAGAAATGTTTCGGGTTACGACACTCGACCTCAACAAACCACCCCGTAGCGAAAATGGGGATGTTGATTTTACAGAAGATTTTTTCGGTCGCAGTGCCAACCTTACCGTAAGTGGTCAGCTCGAAGCTGAACTCGCTGCCATGGCCTTTTCGAAGGTATATACCTTTGGTCCTACCTTTCGTGCCGAAAACTCCAATACTGCCCGTCACTTAGCTGAATTTTGGATGATAGAACCCGAAGTAGCCTTTAATGAATTGGCTCAAAATGCGGATTTAGCTGAGGCCATGCTTAAATATGTGATTCGTTACGCCATCGAAAAACATCCGGATGATATTGATTTTCTAGACGCCCGTTTGGCTGAAGAGGAAAAGCAAAAACCTACTGCCGAACGTGCCGAATTTGGCTTAAAAGAAAAGCTGCAATTCATGTTAGACAACGACTTCGAACGGATTACCTATACAGAAGCGATTGATATATTATTGCAATCTCCGGCATACAAGAAAAAGAAATTTCAGTATGATGTGAAGTGGGGCATTGACATGCAAAGTGAACACGAGCGTTACCTCGTTGAAAAGCATTTCAAAAAACCTGTTATTGTTACCGATTATCCCAAAGAAATTAAAGCGTTTTACATGCGCCAGAATGATGATGGAAAAACCGTGGCAGCCATGGATATTTTAGCACCAGGCATTGGCGAAATTGTAGGTGGCTCTCAGCGTGAAGAAAGACTGGACAAGCTCGAACAACGCATGAAGGAAATGCATATCCCCACGGAAGAAATGTATTGGTATTTAGATACCCGCAGATTTGGCACTTGCAAACATGCTGGTTTTGGGTTAGGTTTTGAGCGCTTGGTTTTATTTGTTACCGGCATGGGTAATATTCGCGATGTGATTCCTTTTCCACGCACACCTAAAAACTGCGAATTTTAGTCAAGAAGCGATTGACTCCCTAATTTTTTAGCTGATCAGTACAACTGTTTCGCCGAAGGTTCATCTGCTTACACAGCCTACATATACAGGGCTTCTGATACGCTTGTTCGCCGAAAGTAAGGATTCGTTTTTGACATAGTTTTAACACAGCCAAGCAAGGGGCAAATTTTACATTTGTGTTCCCCATTTTTGATAGGTATATCATATGAGAACTCTGTCCTTATTGTTTATTATTAATCTATTAGCGTGTACTTGTTTTGCGCAGGAGATGGTATTTTCTACTCGTCCGGCAGCGAAAAAAGTTGGCATTCAAGATCGATTTGAAGTAAGATATAGCATTCAGAACGCCAATGTGCAAGGCTTTAGTTTACCCACACTAACCGATTTTGATGTGGTAGGCGGACCGATGCAAAGTCAAAGCACCTCTTACGTAAACGGCGAACGTAGTTCCTCCATAGAGCTAACCTATATTTTTAAGGCTAAGCGTAAGGGAACGCTCGTGATTCCCGGGGGTATCGCGATTATGGATGGTAAGCAGTATCGCTCGAATGATGTCAGTATCGAAGTGATTGACGGTAGTGTAGCCCAACAAAATAATCAAGCCCGAAATCGAGGCTATAATCCCTTTGATGATGATCCGTTTGGCGACCAGAGTCCTTTTGGAGGCAACGACCCTTTTGCCGCGATGCAGCAACAACAAATGCAAATGATGAAGCAATTGCGTCAGTTGCAACAACAGGCCTTTGGCGGTGCACAACCTATGATGCCGCAAAGCGCTCCGGGTGGACGTTCGGCAGAGCCTGTTAACAAAGAAGATATTGATAAAAATATTTTCATTAAGGTTGATGTCGACAAAAGAAATGTGGCGCTTGGTGAACAAATAACCGCCGTATACAAACTATACACTCGTTTGCCGATGCAGGTAAACTTAACCAAGCTTCCATCGCTAATCGGATTTTGGAGTCAGGATTTTAAAATTCTGCAGCCTCCAAAACCAAGTCGAGAAGTTTTAGACGGTAAAGAATATCAAGTCTTTGTCTTAAAAAAATCGGCCTTATTCCCTACACAAACCGGCACACTTGCGCTCGACCCGGCACAAGCCGAAGGTGCTGTAAAAGTACTCAGTAGTAGAAAAGTAAAACATCACGATCCATTCGAAGAATTTTTTGGAGGCTCCTTAGCAGATGCTTTTGTTACTGCCTATGGTTACGAAGATGTTCCCGTAAAATTAAAAAGTACGCCAATTTCTATTCAGGTATCTGATATCCCCAAAGAAAAAAAGCCAGCCTCGTTTCAAGGGGCTGTTGGTCATTATTCGCTCGAAAGCAATATCGATAAAACCGAATTAACAACAGATGATAATGCCACCATTACCCTCAGGATTAGTGGTAGTGGAAATCTAAAACTCATTGGCACGCCTGCACTTTCCATTCCAGAAGACATTGATACTTACGACCCTGTAGTGCGCGATACCATTACCAATACCAATAACATCATAGCAGGTTACAAAACCTTTAGCTATACCCTATCGCCTCGTGTTGCGGGCATCTTTACGATACCGGCATCGGAATTCTCTTATTACGAACCTAGCAGCAATTCATACAAAACCTTAAGCATACCCTCGTACACCTTGCATGTGAAGCCCGGAAAGAATGCGGGCATCGCCTCGCGAAATATATTACCGAAAGACATTCATGATATACAAGGGAAAGTCTCTGCTTTACAACAAGACCATTCGGGACGTTTACCATCGAGCGGATTGTTTTGGAGCGGATTTGCTTTGCCTTTGTTGGCCTATATGGGCTTACTTGCTTTGCGTAAGCGAGAAGAAAAACTACAAAGTGATGTTGTGCTGTTTAAAAATAAACGGGCCAATAAAGTAGCCCTAAAGCGATTGGCCCTTGCCGAAAAATATTTAGCACAATCGGCTCAAAACCCATTTTATGAGGAGACCTCAAAAGCAGTTTGGCTTTATTTGAGTGATAAACTAAATATTCCCCTTTCCTCTCTCTCTAAAGAAGTAGCTGACGAAAAACTCAGCGCCCGTATGGTTCCGATACATACCAAATCAGAAATCTTCCGTATCACCGGCGAATGCGAAATGGCCCTTTACTCGCCCGATAGCGGAACCTTGAAAATGAAACAAACGTATAGTGACACACTAAGACTGATTGGTAAACTAGAAGAAGTACTCTCATGAGAAAGGTAAGACTTTTTATTTTGCTTGCGCTGCTTAGTACTACCCTAAAGGGTTTGGCCGATAGTAATATCATGTTTGATAAAGCCAATCAGTTATATCACAATAAAAATTACGATAGTGCTTGCAAGCTGTATCAACAAATGATCAATGATGGATACTGCTCGGCAGACCTTTACTACAATGCGGGCAATGCCTACTATCGAGCGAATAAAGTGGGTATGTCGATATGGTGCTACGAAAAATCAATACAGATTCATCCAACCAAAAACACACTCGATAATCTGGCACTTGCCCAACAACGAATCAAAGAACCGATAGACAATATGCCTGATATTTTTTTCATTCGGTGGTGGCGAAAAATATATGGACTCCTCTCAGTAAACGCATGGGCTATCTTAGCACTATCGTCTTTTTTATTGGCGATGATTCCACTTTTTGTTCGAACCTTCAAGCTAGCCATTCAGTTCCCCAAGTTTATTAGTCGCAGTTTATTATCTATTTCTCTCCTTTCGCTTTTGTTGATGGGGATTGCCTCTTACAACGAAACCTATCATTTCAGGGCTGTGGTTGTGCAAGAAAATACCCTGATTACTTTCAGCAATAAACGAGAACCGATCTATCTAAACGCGGGTATTATTGTGCGGGCCGTTGAGCGAAATAACCATCGAATATTGGTTCGTTTACCAGATAGTCGAGAAGGATATATCTCTCGTGATGCGATACTTAAATTATAAGGTGCGTAATTCGCGCATAGTATCCGAAACAGGCGTCAAAGAAAGACGAACAACATTCGCAGGCAATAACACTTCGGCCAATTCGGGCCATTCTATAAAACAATAAAGACCTTGCTGGTCTTGTAAAATATCTTCAATACCGGCTTCAATGGCATCTTGGGTTGATTTCAGTCGATACCAATCCATATGAAATACTTTTTCGTCGTGCTGTGATCTCTTGTATTCATTAACCAGCGAAAAGGTCGGACTGCTCACATTATCTTCAACCCCCAAAGCATCGCATAAGGCCCTGATTAAGGTAGTCTTTCCGCTTCCCATCTCAGCATAAAAGGCAAAACAACGTTGCTCCGGAAAGCCGCTTATTATTTCCTTAGCTACGTCTTGTATCTTATCAATCGAATAAACCAAATTCATGTGGTAAAGATAAAGGTCATATGTTGATTATGAATACCAATACCCCTGACTTGTATCTTTGTACTATGGAAAATAATATCGAATGCAAAGTGGGCGGCATGACTTGCGGCAATTGCGCCCTTAGCGTTACCAATACCCTCAAAAAATTGGGCGCCACAAATGCGGTAGCGAATGCTGCCACAGGCGATGTGAATTTTACCATAGTAGACAATGCAAATACCGATATCTTTTTTAGAGGGATTGAAGAGCTTGGCTATACGGTGCTTAAAGACGAAGAAGAAAATAACAAGTATCAGGCCCATCATAAGGTCCGAAATTTATTTCTCATCGCTGCTGTCCTTTGGTTGCCTTTAATGCTACACATGTTTTTACCTTTTCCTTTGTTTCATAATCCTTGGTTCCAATGGGCATTATGCACACCTGTTTATGCCATTTGTCTATTCTACTTCGGACAAAGTGCTTGGCGTTCGCTTCGCAATGGAATTCCCAATATGGATGTATTGGTATTTACCGGTGCGAGTGCCGCTTATTTTTATAGCCTAATGGGTTGGTATTGGTATCCGCAGCATGTGCATGATTATTTATTTTTCGAAACAGCGGCTTCAATTATTACCCTGGTATTATTCGGCAATTTTTTAGAAGAATATACGGTGAGTTCTACAGCAAGTGCTATGCAAGAACTGATGAAGTTTCAACGAACTACGGCTCGCTTGGTGATGATAGACAGTTTGGGGAAAGAAAGTATCCACGAAATCGAAAATAAATTTCTTCGCCTTAAAGATATCGTACAGGTGAACAGCGGCGATAAGATTCCTATGGACGCTCTCATCATTAGCGGCGAGGCGCATGTAGATGAGAGCATGATGACCGGCGAGAGTATTCCGGTTCGTAAAATGCCTGGCGATTTGGTGATTGGAGGTTCTATTCTTACCGACGGAAGCTTTCGGGCTGAAGTAACGGCCATAGGCTCGCAAACTGTCATTGCCCGTATCATACAACTAGTGAATCAGGCCCAAGCCGCCAAGCC
This sequence comes from Chitinophagaceae bacterium, assembly GCA_040375635.1. Classification (GTDB taxonomy): domain Bacteria; phylum Bacteroidota; class Bacteroidia; order Chitinophagales; family Chitinophagaceae; genus OLB11. Next base: position 6,813 of record JBEISB010000103.1, read on the forward strand.
CCCATTGCAAAAGTTAGCTGATAAAATAAGTGCCATTTTCGTTCCTTTCGTGATAGGCGTAGCGATACTTACCTTTTTGATTAACTTTTTTTTCCTCCATCTTGCCTTTCCGGATTGCATGATGCGCACTATCGCGGTAATGGTCATTGCTTGTCCTTGCGCCATGGGACTCGCCACACCGGCAGCGATTATGGTTGGCATGGGACGAGCAGCCCGTAATGGTATTCTTATCAAAGGAGGAGATACACTCGAAAAACTTAAAGACATACAGCAATTTGTTTTTGATAAAACCGGAACCCTCACCACCGGAAAATTGCGAATTGGAAAGTTCGAAACCAAGTTGGCGGAATCTGAATTTAAAAATTTGGTTGCCTCTATCGAAAAGCATTCGTCGCATCCCATAGCACAGAGTATTGGGAAAGAATGGACAAGCGACGATAGTCTTGCATGGACAAGCGTTCGTGAAGAAAAAGGAGTTGGTCTTTTTGCCCAAAATCCTGCCGGCGATACTTATACCTTAGGTTCGTATCGGGTAATTTCTCATCTTCCGCAACAAGAAAAGCATGATTTGTTTCTCTTACGAAACCAAGAATTATTAGGCTGGATAGATATGGAAGATGAGCTGCGAGAAGATGCCCGTGAGGTAATGATTACCTTACATCAACGGGGATATAAAACCATATTATTAAGTGGTGATACCCAAGAAAAATGTGCACGCATCGCTAAAGAGTTGCAGATAACAGAAGTATACAGTCAGCAACTTCCTGCTCAAAAACTGGAGGTATTAGAGCGCTTACTCAAACAATCACCCGTAGCCATGATAGGAGATGGGATTAATGATGCACCTTCATTAGCACGCGCGACCGTTGGTATTTCATTGAGTGATGCCTCGCAGATTGCTATGCAGAGTGCGAATATGCTTTTATTAAAAAACAGATTGTCATTACTACCCATGGCCGTAGGATTAGGTAAGCAAACCTATCTCACCATTAAACAAAATCTTTTCTGGGCCTTCGCGTATAATGTAGTTGCCATACCGATTGCTGCCGCTGGTTTATTAACGCCAACTTGGGGTGCAGGCATTATGGCTTTGAGTGATGTAGTATTGATAATAAACTCGCTGCGTCTTCGCTACAAAAAGATTTGACAATGCTGGAAGAATGTAGTTTCGTGCCGCTATTCTTCTTCCACTTCATCGGCGATTTCAACAAGCTCTCCTCCATTCTTAGCCAAATAGTACAAGGTGTTTGCGTGCGCATCG
>JBEISB010000154.1:0-5434 GCA_040375635.1 Chitinophagaceae bacterium
ATGAATGGTTTATGTTGATACTTGGAAGCCTAAATTATTCGGCAGCCGGTGTTTCTGCTGCATCAGCAGAAGGAGCTGCTTCTGTGTTTGCTTCAGGAGCGGCAGCAACCGGAGCGGCCTCAGCACCTGATTCTGGCCTATTTTGCAAGGCAGAAATAACACGAGAGATTGGTGATTTCAATAATCCGATAACCTCTCCAATCAATTCGTTCTTCGTTTTGATATTTTTGAGAGCTATCAGGCTATCGTTTCCGAGATAAACCTCATCGCCAATAAGCGCTGCTTTTAACAAGGGTTTATCGGTATTGAATTCCTGACGGATAGAGCTGATTAGTAATGCGGGTTCTTTGGGGCTATCGCTAAACATAAGCGCGGTTACCCCGTGAAAAGCTTCCATTACCCCGCTGTACTTCTCTGCATCTAATTGTTGCAAGGCCTTTACAATCAAGGTATTTTTAGCCACTTTCATTTCAACTGATTTGTCGAAACAAAGTCCACGCAATTTGTTGGTTTGTTCTACGGTAAGCGATTCTGTATTGGTTACATAGAAATTGTTGTATTGAGAGAATTTCTCTTTCAATACCTCAATTGCCTGTTTTTTTTGTTCTGTCGTCATGATGATAATTTTTTATAGAATTAATTCAAAGCAGTTTTGGTATCGATGGTCAAGCTAGGACTCATTGAGGTAGCCAAGCTAATGCCTCTTACATAAGTTCCTTTTGCAGAAGAAGGCTTCAGACGAACGATTGCGTTAATTAATTCTTGTGTATTTTCTTGTATTTTTTTAGGCTCGAAAGAGATACGGCCTACAGAAGCATGAATAATTCCGGTTTTATCTACCTTAAAGGCAATTTTACCTCCTTTCACTTCATTAACAGCAGAAGCTACATCGTTAGTAACGGTTCCGGTTTTAGGATTCGGCATGAGGTTACGTGGCCCTAATACTTTACCGAGTTTACCAATCTTAGGCATCACCGAAGGTGTGGCAATAATCACATCGATATCAGTCCACCCCCCTTCAATTTTAGTTACATATTCGTCTAATCCAACGTGGTCTGCGCCCGCTGCTTTTGCTTCTGCTTCCTTTTCGGGTGTGCAAAGAACAAGAACGCGTTTTGTTTTACCTGTACCATGCGGTAAGGTAACGGTGCCACGAATGGCTTGATCGGCCTTTTTAGGATCAACACCTAAACGGATATGTAAATCTACCGAACTATCAAACTTTGTACAATTGATATCTTTCATCATTTTGGAAGCTTCTTCCAAACTGTATATACGAGCAGCATCTACTTTTGATTCTGCTACTTTTCTTTTTTTAGTAAGTCCCATGTTGTTACGCTTTTAAACTGACAATTAATTAGCCCAAGGTGCTGTACCTTCAACCGTTAAACCCATACTTCTGGCCGTTCCTGCTACCATACGCATTGCGCTTTCTAAGGTAAAGCAGTTCAAGTCAGGCATTTTATCCTTGGCAATCTCTTCGATATTTGCCCAAGTTACTTTACCCACTTTATTACGGTTAGGCTCTTTAGACCCTTTTTGGATTTTTGCAAAATCCATTAACTGAACAGCAGCCGGAGGTGTTTTAATAACAAACTCGAAGCTTTTGTCGGCAAAAACAGTAATTAATACAGGTAATACTTTACCGGGTTTATCCTGCGTGCGCGCATTGAATTGCTTGCAGAATTCCATAATGTTAACCCCTTTGGAACCTAAGGCCGGACCGATTGGAGGGGCTGGGTTAGCCTGTCCGCCTTTGCATTGCAGCTTTACGTAGCCGCTGATTTCTTTAGCCATGTTTTTTAAATTTATTGGTTCAAACGTCACCTCGAGGTTTCGAGACAACTTCCAAATTCATTCCATCTCTCGATAAGAACTAATGGGGCGCAAAGGTAATTTTATATTTCGCAAAAAAAAGTTTTTCTGTAAAAAATATTATCGGCTTAAAAAAACAAGCCCCTCGCCGGCTTTTTAACGGGGCAATTTCTATTTTTAACGAAATATCGTTGCATGAAAAAACAATACATCACCCTGGCAGCCGTTTTGCTTGGACTAACAGCAAAGGCTCAACTCAGCATAAATCCTAACCAAACCGCCAATTACCTGGCCAATAAATTAGTAGCTACCTCCGGCACCTTAGGGGTAACCATTACAAATGCCACACTAACTTGCGATTCTCTTTCGAATGGAGAGTTTAGCGGCACCTCTAATTTGGGCATCAGCGATGGTATTGTTTTAGGCACGGGCGAGGTCGCCAGCAATTCCGTTACCTCGGTGATTGGACTCGATGGAATTCCGTCTGATTTTGCCAGCACCTCTCCCGGTACGGCAGGCGACACGCTACTCACGACTCTCATCGGCTCCCCTACCTATGATGCCTGCGTGTTAGCCTTCGACTTACAACCTGCAGGCTCATTTGTTGAATTTGAGTACGTATTCGGATCCGAAGAGTATCCTGAATTTAATTGCTCGGCCTTCAATGATGTGTTTGGGTTTTACATTAGTGGACCGGGGTTTGCAGCACCCACGAATATCGCCTTACTGCCAGCCAGCACTACCCCCGTTTCTATTAACACGGTTAACGATGGCTCAAATGCCAGTTGTGTATCCAACAGCGCCTATTATGTTACCAATACCGGCAGCAGCTCTACTCTCGATGGCTTTACCGTCCCGCTGATTGCCACGGCACCCGTTACAGCAGGCTCAACCTATCATTTAAAAATGGCCATTGCCGATGTATCAGATGGCATCATGAATAGTTACGTAATGCTAAAAGCCAACAGTTTAAAAAGTGGCAATACCACTCCGGCAGCGGTTGTTAATCATGATTTCTCGAAGGAAATCAGTCTCTTTCCGAATCCGGTTCACGACCAATTGTTTGTAAAAACAAGCGGACAAGATGATATTCTCTTTGTACTCAACGATATGCAAGGCAATACTGTGTATCGCGTCACGTTTCAGGCGGCTCAGCAAAATCAGACCATCGATCTTAGCCAATGTTTAGGAGGATACTATCAATATCAAATGATTAATCTGCGCACGGGTGCTCGTCAGAGCGGACATCTAGTGAAACAATAGACGCAAAATTCTACGCATACAAACAGAACTAAGTCAGGAGCGCTAAAGGATATTCTCCCAATGAGCGTAAAAGGAGAGACAACGCATAGGTTCATATTTTTTCATTACAAGCGGATAATGATAACAAACACGAAGCGCACAGAGGGAAAGACAACGAAAAGGTTGAACATTTTTTTTACACTAGCCTATGATACGTCAGGAATTGATGGCGTCTTTGTAGGGCAAAGGAATTTGTACTTCTCAGTTCGTTACACCTGCTGTTCGCTGCAATCTTTGCCGCCTTCTTTTTCTTATCGCGTGATTACCATTGAACCGGCAAAGGATTTTCGCTACCATCAGGGCCAGAGAAAATAGTAGCGTTCTGCTGTTACACTTTCTGTGTCGGAATAACATGGAATTCCGGTTACGCAGTATTGTCTTGCCATAATTACCCTTAGCGGACAAGCCATCCACTTGCCCATTAACCCACATAATAGCCAATTCGAAATTCCCGAATCGATATCGCCGGACTGTAATTTTTACACTGCTATAACGAGCAAGAAGCGTTTCGCTGCACCCTACTTTTGCCGTAACCAAGTTTATAAAAAGCCCTTACAACCTTTAGCACCACAACAACAAACCAAATGTCCCTCGTGGTGCGTTTCGCCATAGCCGCAAAGCAATTCTTCGCCCTTTTTAATATCACGCAAAGCGTAAAACGCCACGCTATATTTGTAAACCCGCATATAGGTATTCGGGCGACAACTATGATTAATATAACGCATCACACCCGGCGTATCTCCGGCATACAGAGCATACTGATCGTCTAATTCTACCAAAGCAATTCGCTTATTGGTTGCAGCTAATCTTCTGCCTTTACGAACCGAAATAATTTCTCCGGCCAATTCACCCACTTTTTTCCGCGACGGAATCTTTTCGCCGGCAAAGGCTCCTAAACCATCAATCTTGCTTAGCTTTACCCATATTGAAAAACGTAAATTCATGCCGCAAAGAAAGCAGAACTATTCAACAATTGAAAGTTTACCCATTTCTGTTGCGCATCCTTCAAAACTACATCGATAATAATAGATACCGGGGGAAATCCCATTTACCTGGAGCTGCACCTTACGCTTACCTTCACCCAATTCGGTACTGAGGAGTATTTGCCCCAACCCATTTCTTAATTCAAACCACCCCTTACTTGAGCATGTATATTCAACTATAATTGTTGAGTTAGCAGGATTGGGATAAATTTTCACTTCTCCATTTTTTCGAACAACATCATCCACAGCCAAAGGCCAACAAGGTTTGCTGGTATCGGGACCCAACTCATAATCGGGCATATTAGGGGGGCTTGTTAAACCGCCATCTGCTGTATCTATGCGAAAACATTTACGACAAAAATTACAAGCAGCACCTTTATTATCAGGGTTATCAATGACACTAAACTGTTTAAAGCTCCCACCCACTTTACCAATATAGATTCGATTATTAGGAGCACGATACATTTGACCATAATATTCAAATGCTAACCAAGAAGTATCATAACCGTGTTTTACTCTGTACCATGCTAAATTACTGTCAGGCTGATTCAACTCAAGCTGATAGATATTATATCGTTTACTAATATACACATATTGATTATTAGCTGAAAAAGCAATGCCATTAGTGGCTGTATCCCTTACCCCTAAGCTATCCCAATAGGGATTAGTAGTAGAATCTACCGGAATATTATAAACTTTTGGGTTACTTAACAAACCAGAACATCTATCAAAATCAGCTAGAAATAATTTACTTACTTTACCTAATACTACACCATACTTTTTCCCATCACTGCTAAATGCACTTTGACCATACAAATCAAATTCTCCCCAAAGTGGTTGTGCAAATGTTTGAATAAATGGCCCTTTAATACTATCTTCTGTAACTAAAAATTTGTAGATAGTATTGGTATCAAGCGCATGTTTAAGAAGCCACCAGTCTTTGCCATTTGCGTGTCTGCAGGCTTGCATGCCAACTTTATTCAATTCAATATCCTTAAGCAGCACTTTGCTTTTTTCAACTACCTTACCATTACCACTGTTCAAATTCATATTTACTACATTGTACCGTAGTAAATCGAAGGGCGCTTTGGTTCCATTAGGATTGGTCCAAAGCAAGTTGTATAAACTATCACTAACGGTAGGTATAAATACATAGTAAATAAAAGGCTTACCTGTTGGCAAAATTATAGAACCTTGGGTATTACCCCCATCTGGTGGGTTATTGTGCATGTATGCCTTATTCGGTTGAAGGCTGTCACCATTCTCAACCAAATAACCCAATGAATCGTAAAGTTTCATTCCTCCAGTTGACAAAACAATATTTCCACTTATGC
>JBEISB010000043.1:0-13156 GCA_040375635.1 Chitinophagaceae bacterium
AGCACGATATATTCAATCTCATCATCAAGGGGCCTTTCCGAACACGTATCAAGGCATTTTGGCCCTTAAAGGAATTGGCGAATACACCGCAGCAGCGATTGCTTCTTTTGCCTTCGACCTCCCCCATGCGGTGGTTGATGGGAATGTCGTGCGTATATTAAGTCGTGTGTTTTCTATAGAGGATGACTTTACAAGTACATCGGGGAAAAGACGATTCCAGTCTTTGGCTCAGTCTTTATTGCCTGTAGACCGCGCTGCCGCTTATAATCAAGCCATTATGGATTTGGGGGCGCTGATTTGCAAACCCCGAAATCCTCAATGTGGCATTTGTCCCTTACAAAAGGTGTGTACATCGCATCAGCAGGGCAATATGGAAGATTTTCCTAAAAAGAAGGAGAAGAAAGCCCTGAAACAAAGGCATTTTCATTTCTTATGTGTAGAAGATGGAGACAATCTTTACCTTGTTCGTCGGCATGAAAAAGATATCTGGAAGGATTTACACACACCCTATCTACTAGAAACAGAAAACAACGAAAAACCAAAATTTTCGATACTTAAGAAGTCAATAGCGCCTAGCCGGTTCATGGAGCTAACGCAAATATTGACTCATCAGGAGATAAACGGATACTTTTATCGGGTTCGACCAGGCGACGTCAAGAAAACTGAGTTACAGAAATTGCTAATCATTCCTATAAGTAAAATAGGCAATTTTGCATTTCCCCGTATGATTGTTTCCTTTTTTCAGAAAACTGATTATCTTTAAACTCCTTAACCTTAATTTGTTAAATCGAACAATATGCGGGGAGTCAATCATGTATTTTTAATTGGGAACCTGGGAAAAGACCCGGAAGTAATTTATATAGAGGGTAATATCCCGGTGGCAAAATTTCCGTTGGCCACGACGGAAACCTATAAAGATAAAAAGGGCAATACGGTTCCGCAAACCGAATGGCATAATATCGTGTTGTGGCGCGGATTAGCGGAGTTAGCGGCAAAATATTTGCACAAAGGGAGTCTGATTCACCTTGAAGGAACGCTAAGAACCAGATCTTGGGAAGATAAAGACAAGAACAAACGATTTATTACAGAAATTATCGGCACCAATTTGGTGATGCTCGACAAACGAAGTAACGAAAGCAAGCACGATTTTGATGATATCCATTCAGAAGGCTTGGGCACTCCTCCAGGAGAACATGGGGCTTTAGGTGGAGATTCATCATTTTAATTATATTTGCGCCTAACTGTAAACAAACTTTTGTTGCGTTTACCATTTTTCACGAAACGAAAAACCACTTGGACCCTGATTCGGCATACCATTTTGCTTATACCCCCCTGTTGAACACCATCCTGAGCTCGAATGCAGAAATTGGCTTGATGGTCACCATTCTGGTGCTTCTCATTCTTACGGCTATTATTGCCGGATCTGAAGTGGCTTTTTTCTCGCTTTCGGCAAAAGATATTAACTATATCAAGCAAAAAGATAATGCTGCTTCGCAAACCATTCTTCGATTACTCGAAAATCCCAAACGCTTATTGGCGACCTTGTTGATTGGTAATAATTTTTTAAGCATAGGGGTTATTATCAGCACGAATTTGTTGTATAGCAGTCTGATTCGCATCGATACTCTTCTTCCAGCCTTATCGCCCCAACTGATATCTCTCGTGAATATCATTATTCAGGTGGTGGTAGTGACCTTCTTTTTGGTATTGTTTGGAGAGGTATTGCCGAAGGTGTATGCCACACAAAATAACTTACGACTCAGCTACTTTACAGCGCCATTCATTACGCTGCTCGACAAATTATTTAGTCCAGTAAGTCGCTTTTTGGTTTCTTCTACCTATTTCATTGAAGGGAGAATGAACCAGAAGTCGAAGAATGAGATCAGTCACGAGGATATGGAAAATGCTATTGACCTAACCTTAGGACATACCGCTTCGAAAGAGGAGGTCAATATTTTTAAGGGTATCGTTAAGTTTAATGATATCACGGTGAAACAAATTATGCGTAATCGTCACGATGTTTCGGGAATAGAATATCATTGGAGTTTTCAGCAGGTCAAGGAGCAGGTATTAGAAACGGGTTTTTCGCGCTTGCCTGTCTATGATGAATCCTTAGATGATGTGAAAGGAATTTTGCATTCGAAAGATTTGTTGAAGTATATCGACGAGCCCGATTTTGATTGGCATAGGTTGATGCGCCCCGCCAATTTCGTTCATGAAACCAAGTTAATTAAAACATTATTGCGCGAGTTTCAAGTGAAGCGAAATCATATTGCCGTCGTGGTAGATGAATTTGGTGGAACTAGCGGTATTGTTACCCTCGAAGATATCATGGAGGAGATTATTGGTGAAATCAAAGACGAGTTTGATGAGGATGAATTGCTCGCGAAAAAAATCGATGAGCATACCTATATTTTTGAGGGTAAAACCTTAATCAACGATTTTTGTCGCATTACGGGAACACCTGTCGAAGATCTCGACGAAATTCGCGGAGAGAGTGATTCTTTAGCCGGTTTAGTATTAGAAATTGCCGGCAAATTTCCTGTTCAAAATGAGGTATTGAGCTTTGAGAATTTTGATTTTACGGTAGTGCAAATCGATAAGATGCGTATTCAGAAAATCAAAGTCAGTATCCGTCCTGTCGAAAATAATTCAGACCAATAAGCAATAAACAGGCCCTCTTTTCGTTTTTAATATCCATTGATTTCTTGGCATATTGGCATTGAGCGTCAATACAACGCCAAAATTCCATGTACCTTTGAAAATCAAGTTTTTTTTCATGCGCAATCTATCCTTTCGATTCCTTTCTTTTAGTATGGCCCTCATGGCTTCTTTATCTGCTGTGGCGCAACAAGAAACGATACATACGGCTGTCTTGGCTAAATCGATTTCGACGCATATACCTAGCGATAAATTATTTATTGTAGAAAGGCGAAATCTGCAATCGCCAACGCTACCTATAGTTCGATTGCAAAATGCTAAATATCAAACCATCATCAATCCCGAATGGGATGCTTCGATGCAATGGCCTGAGTCAGATACGCCGGTTGTAAAACTCACGTTAGAAAGAAAGCAGCCGATAGCCCTTATTTTTGTCCCTCAATATAGAAAGCAAGCTGATGGGCGTATTGAGGCATTGGTTTCGTATGATATTGATGTGCAAGAAAACAAATCGTTAGTCAATAAAACGGCTGGGAATCGTGTATATGCCTCTCATTCTGTATTGGCATCGGGTTCATTTTATCAGATTGGTGTTTCTACAGCAGGGGTGTACAAGGTCGATTATTCGTTCATTAAAAATACATTGGGGGTAGATCCGGCGGGTATCAATCCAAGTCATATTCGTTTATATGGTAACGGTGGCGAAATGTTGTCCGAAAATAATGCCGTGATACCGAAAGATGATTTATACGAAAATGCGATTGAGATGGTAGATGGTGGTGATGGTCATTTTGATGCCGGTGATTATTTTTTGTTTTATGCCAATGGTCCGCACAGTGTATATCTAGCAGATACGATTAATCGCCGCTTTGCCCATACTTTTAATATCTATAGTGAAACTAGTTATTATTATATTCAATTTTCGTCTGCTGCCGGTAAGCGCATATCTTCTGTGGCAGTGAGCTCGCCGGCTACGACGAGTGTAAATAGTTTTCCGGATTTTGCCTTCCTTGAGAAAGATTCGAGTAACCCGGGAAAATTTGGAAAAACATGGTGGGGTGATGAGTTTAGTGATTTACCCGGACGATATCTGCAACGCAATTACTCCTTTTTATTTCCCAATCTGATTCCCGATTCTTCGGTAACTATCCGTACCCGCTTTGGTGCTATCTCTAGTTCGGGGATGAGTAAGATTGCCGTGAATGCAAATGGAAGTCTGCTGTTTACTAATGGCATTAATCCCGTAGGGGGCACCTTTGCGGATCCGGTTACTCGCTTTATCGATCAAACGGTTTCTACGCATATCACCTCGCCTTCTCTTAATCTGCAATTGAGCTTTACGAAAGGGAGTAGCACTGCCAGTGGTTTTCTCGACTTTATTGAAGTGAATGCTCGCCGACAATTGACCTTTGCCGGGTATTTGAACTTTATGGTTCCCGAAATTGTCGGTCCAGCACAGGTAGCCGATTATCAAATTTCGCAGGCTAGTTCAACAGCAAAAGTTTGGGAAATTACACAGCCTCTTGACCCTATGTCGATGACTGTATTCTTGAGTGGTTCGCAATTGAATTTCCGTCGTGAGGCCGATACGTACCGCCGTTTTGTGATGTTCGATGCTCGTGGATTATTATCGCCTGCTTATATTCAACAAGTGAATCATCAGGATTTGCATGCTTATTCGCCTTGCGATAATATTATTATTGCGCCTCCTGCCTTACAAAATGAAGCGGCCAGATTAGCCGCTCATCACTTGAACAAGAGAAATGTGCGAACAATAGTGGTTAGTCCCGAACAAATTTATCATGAGTTTTCTTCCGGCATACCTGATGTGAGTGCGATACGTAATTTTATAAAGATGTACTACGATCGGGCGTCTGTGAATGATATACCCAAGTATGTACTACTCATGGGAGATGCGTCTTACGATTATAAAAATCGTATCAAAGGCAATACCAACGATGTACCTACCTACGAAACCTATGAGAGTAATGATAAAATTACAGGATATTGTACCGATGATTTTTTTGGGTTTCTGGATGATAATGAAGACATCAATAATTTTGGAACAACTCAAATTAATACCCTCGATATAGGCGTGGGAAGAATACCGGTTAGTACGGCTAGTGCTGCCGCCAATGTGGTCAATAAAATTATTCATTATGATAGTCCGTCTTCGTTTGGCGCTTGGAAAAATAATATGACCTTTAATACTGATGATGGTGATAGTGGCATTCATTTGCAAGATGGAGAAATTATGTCGCAGTATGCCACAGACTCCCTTTCTAATTTTAATCCCTATAAGATATATGTCGATGGTTTTGTAGAGCAATCAACGCCTGCTGGTCCTCGAACGCCTGCTGCCAACGAAGCTATTACCGCCCAAATTTATAATGGTACTTTTTTGATGAATTATAATGGTCATGGCGGACCCCTAGGTTGGTGCGAAGAGCGTATCTTTTCGATGGATGATGTGAACTTGATGAAGAACATCAATAAACTCCCTCTTTTTATTACGGCTACCTGCGACTTTGCTCCTTATGATGACCCCTCGGTGAATTCGGCGGGTGAGATATTGATTAATAAAGCGGATGGGGGCGCAATTGGTTTAATGACAACCACTCGATTGGTGTATCAAGATCAGAATCGCGAAATGAATTATAATTATATGCGTGCAGGCTTTCGTCCTATGGCCAATGGAACGTATCCAACCTTAGGCGACGCATGGCGATTATCCAAAAACTTGCGATATGTGAGTTACGTGGGGCAATATGCAGCAGCAAACTTTCGCAAATTTGCTTTATTGGGCGATCCGGCCTTGCCGTTAGCCTTTCCAAAGTATCGGGTAATAACCGATAGTATTAATGGTGTATCGGTGAATGTATCGTATGATACTTTACGGGCCTTAGGGAAATATACGATTAGCGGACATGTAGCTGATGCTTCAGGGATGATATTGAGTGATTTTAACGGGTATGTGTATCCAACTATTTTCGATAAGCCTAAAAAGCTAACGACTTTACAAAATGGAACCGATAATCCGAAAGAAGAATACTATGTGCAGAACAATGCCATTTACAAGGGTAAGGCTACGGTAAGCCATGGAAACTTTCGGTTTACATTTGTTGTACCTAAGGATATCAACTATGATATTGCTAAAGGAAAGATTAGCTATTATGCCGATAATGGAAATGATGATGCCAGTGGAAATGATAAAAATGTTTTTGTAGGCGGCAGTAATGTTAATGCAGGAACGGATAATGTTGGTCCGGTAATTAAAGCCTTCTTGAATGATGAGAAATTTGTCAATGGAGGCATTACACCGTCTAACGCCACGCTGTTATTGAAATTGTCGGATGATAACGGCATTAATTATACAGGTAATTCTATCGGTCATGATATTACAGCCGTTTTAGATGGCAATGCTCAAAATTTATATGTACTCAATAATTTCTTCGAAGCTACAGTCGATGATTATCGATCAGGTACAGTAAAGTTCCCTTTGAATAATCTTACAGAAGGCAAGCATACCTTACAGATCAAGGCCTGGGATATCTCCAACAATTCGGCAGAGGCTGTCCTTAACTTTGTGGTTACCCAGAGCAACAGCGGACAATTGGCTCATGTTTATAACTATCCGAATCCATTTACCACCCATACTCAATTTATGTTTGAGCATAATATGCCGAATCAAAATTTGGATGTGAGTATTCGTATTTACTCGGTTTCGGGTAAGATGGTAAAAAGTATACATACCCTCATTAATACGGAGGGTACTCGTAGTGATAGCATTGAATGGGATGGTCGTGATGAATACGGAGATAAGCTCGCGAAAGGCGTGTATCTGTATAAATTATCGGTAAAATCGGCAACAGGAAAGTCGGATAGTGTTTACGAAAAATTAATATTGCTAAATTAAATCCGGATTTTTTTGCTATATATTTGCAACGGTCCAAAAAATTGAGCCTATCTAGATTTAGACTTTTACTTCAACAAATTTTAATGAAATGACGGTGAAAACCTTGAAACATGTTTTATGTCTGGCGATGACTTTTGCCGCTACTAGCCTGATGGCACAAACCACTACCTCGGGCCAACAAACTGGACCAGATTATACCACCATTACAACGGCTGTGCCTTTTATGCGGATTAGTCCAGATGCTCGTTCAGGCGCAATGGGAGATGTGGGTATCGCCTTATCGCCCGATGCTAATGCCCAATATTGGAATGTTGGTAAATTAGCTATGGCTGAAAAAGACGCCGGTGTTTCCATTACCTATACACCCTGGTTGAAAGACTTGGTTCCAGATATCTTTTTAGCCTATATAGGGGGATATGTAAAGTTTGGCGAAGCTGATAATAAAAACCAAGCCATTAGTTTTAGTATGCGCTATTTCAATTTAGGCGATATCAACTATACTGATTTTAACGCAGCTCCAGCCGGTACCGGAAAACCACGCGAAGTGGCTTTTGATTTGGGGTATTCTCGTAAGCTTTCCGAACAACTTTCTGTGGGTATTTCTGGTAAGTATATCCACTCTAATATTATCAATGGTGCCGGCAATACCAATGGAGTTACCTATAAACCAGGAAATTCTTTTGCGGTAGATTTCGGTGTTTTTTATACCAAGCCGTTAAACGCCGATGAAGAAACAGGTAAGGGGTCTTCTATCAATGCCGGTTTGGCACTGACCAATTTAGGTTCTAAGATTTCGTATTCTAACGATCGTAAAGATTTTATTCCTACCAATCTTGGTATTGGTGTTGCTTATAATTATGCTATCGATGAGTATAATAAATTTACAGTCTCTGCGGATGTCAATAAGTTATTGGTACCCTCACCGAAATGGGAGAAGGATAGCAGTGGGGCATACTACTTTCCTGTAGCGAAAGAAAAGAGTTTAATGAGTGGTGTGTTTGGTTCATTTAGTGATGCCACTGGCGGTAGTGCCGAAGAATTGCGTGAGGTCATGTTGGGTGTAGGTTGTGAATATGCCTATCAAAACCAATTTTTTGCTCGTGCCGGTTATTTCTACGAGAGTAAACAAAAGGGCGATCGTCGTTTCTTGAGCGTAGGATTAGGCGTTAAGTATAATGTATTCGGTCTCAACTTCGCATACCTCGTTCCGTCTGGATCTGGTGTAAGTCGTAACCCACTTTCTAATACATTACGTTTCTCGCTTTTATTCGACTTCGAAGATTTTAGCAGTATCGTAAAAGGAAGTGGTAATGAGTAAGTTGGCTTTAGGTAATACCTATCAGCATGTATAGAACAGGGTACGGAATCGATTTTCATCAGATGGTAGAAGGTCGAATATTCTGGTTGGGTGGCGTTCAGATTCCTCATCACAAAGGGGCCTTAGGTCACTCGGATGCTGATGTATTGCTACATGCTATTTGTGATGCCTTATTAGGGGCTGTAGGTGCTGGTGATATCGGGACACATTTTCCGGATACGGACTCACAATACAAAAACATAGACAGTAAAATTCTTTTGCGCAATAGTTATGCTATTGTTCAAGCAAAGGGATACGAATTGGTAAATATCGATAGTACTGTTTGTTTGCAAGAGCCTAAAATAAAACCGCATGTACCGGCTATGCAAGAGGCAATTGCTGATTGTTTAGGCATACCTGTAGCCGATATCTCTATCAAGGCAACTACCACTGAGCAATTGGGTTTTGTGGGCAGAGAAGAAGGTATTGTAGCCCATGCTAGTGTGATGATACGAAAGAAATAAATTGAATATCTCAGAATAAAAAAGCAGGTCCATAATTAGACCTGCTTTTTTTGTTCATCATCTATGAAGATTATCTACTTGTATGATTATCGCAAGCTTATTATCTGTTCAAAAAATCATGATATACTACAGGCTATTCAATATCGAAGCCTCTTTCCCTAAGCACCATTAGATGCACTCTTTTGCATTTGCTGGCAGGCGGGTAACAATGAAAGAATAGATAACCCTGTTAGCAACTGAGCGATAATTTCATCTTTAATAATCATTGAAAGTAACATGCTAGCCACAGATATGATGATGCCAAGCGTTGAAAATGTTGAATTGTTTTTCATTGAATATTGATTAAAAGTGTTGAATGAGTGTCCAATAGAGCGGAAGTCCTAGGGTAATATTGAAAGGAAACGTAATGCCCAATGCCATAGGTACATACAAGCCAGGATCAGCATCAGGAGATATTTGTTTCATGGCAGCTGGTACTGCGATATAAGAGGCACTGGCTGTGAGGATAGCAATCAGTAGACGATCGCCTGAGCCAATATCGAAGTAGTGGGTAAGGTAAATACTAAGACAAGCATTGAAGAGCGGAACCAACACAGCAAAGGCCGTCATGGAAAGTCCATATCTTTTGAAAGATGAAAATCTTTTAGCTGCCAGCATCCCCATCTCCAATAAAAAAATAGATAAAAATCCTTTGAAAATATCTGTGGTAAAGGGTCTAATTCCTTCTGCTCCTTTGGCATCGGCAATGAGACCGATAAGCAAACTACCTGTAATAATAAATACAGAGCCATTGGTAAAAGATTCGTGAACTATTTTTTTCATACTATGATTACCAGTAGTGTTACCGAATCGTCGCATGAATATCACACCAATCATGATCGCCGGCGCTTCCATCAAGGCCATGGCTGCCACCATATGTCCACCATAAGGGATATTCAGTCCTTCTAAAAATATGGTTGATGTTACAAAGGTTACTGCACTAACAGATCCGTATGTAGCTGCAATGGCACCTGCATTTTCGGCACTGAGTTTTCGTTTGAGGATAAAAAATGTATAGATGGGCACAAGGGCTGCGAAAATCATACAGATGCATAGGGATTGCAAAATCTCGGTATTAAAACCACTGTGACTCAATTCTTGTCCGCCTTTGAACCCAATCGCAAAAAGAAGGTATATCGAAATGAATTTAGACGTAGATGGCGGAATTTCTAAATCGCTCTTTACAATAGTTGCCACTACACCGAGCACAAAAAACAGTAAGGTTGGATTACTTAGGTTATTGATGAGTAGACTGCTTATCATAATTTTTCAATTAAAAGGAAATAAAGGGATGCTTCGTTTCGGCTCGTTGTAGTCGGTCGTTGATGGCTTTGCCAATGCCAATCGGTGGAAATTTTTTAACCATCAAAATCTCATATCCCCTTTGATCCATCTGATGGAGAGACTCATATAAATGCTTAGCCGCTGTTTCAAAATGATTGTCTTCGCATAAAATGATTTGGTCTTTATGCTCGATATGATTTATGTAGTGATTGTAGGTGATAATGCCAATCCGTTTATCAGCATACCCTTTGATGGAAGCCTCTAGATTCTCGCTTAAGACTACGGGCGTATTCGGACTATAATGAGATTTCGATAAACCCGGCGACAATAGCTCAGTTCCATAATATTCTCGGGTATCACCAGCAACTCTTTCTAGTTCCTGGGCTGTAATCTTGCCTTGTCGTAATAGAATCGGTGTATTGTTTTCAAAACCAACAATGGTTGATTCGATACCCGTTTCACAAGGACCGCCATCGAGGATATAATGTATTTTGTTGCCTATGGTTCGGAGAACATGTTCTGCTTTTGTAGGACTAATATAACCCGATGGATTAGCGCTAGGGGCAGCCAGGGGAAAGTCTAGCGTTTGTAGCAATGCACGAGCAACAGGATGGGCTGGTATGCGAATGGCTACGGTATCTCTGCCGGCGGTAATCCAATCGGGAACGATAGATTTTCGGGGAAGTACAATAGTCAATGGTCCTGGAAAAAAGCTTTCAATGAGCTTTTGAGCAGAGGTTGGTATTTCCGAAACGTATTGGCTAATTTGATCGATCTCAGCCAGGTGTATAATGAGCGGATTTGTCGAAGGCCTGTTTTTAACCTGATAAATTTTTTGGACCGCTTGTCGATTGAGTGCATTGGCGGCAAGTCCATAAACTGTTTCAGTAGGTATAGCCACTACCTCTCCATGTTGTAAAAGTTTGGCTGCTATGTGTATGTCATGTCCAATCTTATTTTTCATGCTTTCTACTATTGTCCTTGCCCTGCACTGAATGATGGTTTGCCATCTATCAAATACAGATTTTCGGTTTTGATAACATCTAATTTTCGATGGTCAATCTGCTGTAAGAGTTCAATAACTGCCTGATAAGGCAACCCTACTTGGTCTTCGCGAACAAATCGACAACGCCAATGGTCTGTACAAAAGGTTTCAGGAAATCCATTCGGCCATACCTTCGTTCCACGATTGGTAATCATTTGTAGCTGGATGCCTTGTGATGCTATGTCTTTTATGGCTGCCGCTAAATTGTCAGGGTTTCTGTCTTTGTATTGTAAAAAAACATCCACGCCAATCAGCTCCTTAACCGCTGCGGGGTATTCTGTAATTTTTGTATTGAATTGAACATTTTGGTTACTGTAAGCAACTGCCTGAAATTGCTGAGGTAATAGGCCTAAGCGTTCGATTACGGCATTGGCAAAATCTTGAGTGCCTAGTAAGGCTTGTGATACGTTTTCGTCATAAATATCGGCCGGATGTAATCCATCTTCAATAGTGCGAAGCCATGCATTATGAATTTTCTCAGCGATATCCGCTTGTTTGATATGCACTAACATTTGAACGGCAGCTAGTATTAATCCCGAAGGATTGGCTTTATTCATTCCTGCAATACGAGGTGCAGATCCATGAATAGCTTCAAACATGGCAAATCCATCGCCGATATTTGCGCTACCCGCAATACCAATCGACCCTGTGATTTGAGCGGCTACATCACTTAAAATGTCACCATATAAATTAGGCATTACGATGACATCAAATACTTCTGGTGAATCAGCTAGCATAGCGGCACCAATGTCTACAATCCAATGTTCTTTTTCTATTTCAGGATATTCTTCACCTATGAGATCAAAGGTTTTATGAAACAGTCCATCGGTCATTTTCATGATATTATCTTTGGTAAAGCAAGTCACTTTTTTGCGACCATAGGCACGAGCATATTCAAAGGCATATCGGATGATTCTTTCTGTTCCTGGTTTAGAAATTAATTTCAGGCATTGAACCACTTCATCAGTTTGTTGATGTTCGATACCGGCATATAGATCTTCTTCGTTTTCACGAATAATCACTACATCCATAACAGGATGTTTTGTGGAGATAAAGGGATGATAAGATGCACAGGGCCTTACATTGGCAAATAATCCTAATACTTTTCGGGTAGTTACATTTAAACTTTTGTAGCCGCCTCCCTGAGGCGTAGTAATCGGGGCTTTTAAAAATACCTTTGTTTTTCTCAGCGATTGCCAGGCTTCCTCACTAATGCCAGAAGAGTTTCCGTTTAGGTAAACCTTTTCGCCAATGGCGATTTCTTCGATGTCTAAGCGGGCGCCAGCGGCTTGTAAAATTCGTAAGGTAGCCGACATAATTTCGGGACCAATACCATCACCATGGGCTACCGTAATCGATGTTAGCTGACTTGTTTGATTTTCTTCTTTTTCATTGAGAGCCCTTGTTGTGTTGAATAGCGTAGTATGCATTGTTTGTAGATTTTGTGTGAGTTGATATTATAATGTATGCGATTTGCGATGTAGGAATAGATTAGCAGTCAACATTTGAATATGTGCTACTTATTGATGCTTTCTTTCATTGTGATGATTGTGATTGTTGGAATATGATTTAGCTTGTTGAATCCTAAGATGATAGAAGATTGACAGGATTGAATTTCTCGATGGTTTATTCTAGCACCTGTCATCACGAAGAATATGAGTAATCAAAATGGCTTTGGATAGAAATTCGTCACTTTCTGTGTCACAAATGGGTAAGCTACTTTTTTGTTTGCCATCTTGTTTTGTTCTTTGATTATTCCAATATAAATGCATATCATTTGTGCATAATAGGGTTTTCAGTGTTTCTTCTATGCAGTGTTTACGATAGGCCGCAGGCTCTAGTATACCGTGAAGTGATGTATTTGTATGGGCTTTATTTGCTGGTATAGGGAGGTCGAGAATTTCTCTGATTTGTTGTTCTAAGGGGGAGAAATTTGTTTTGTCGCTTATATGTATTTCGTGACAAAGTGTTTTTAGAGAAATATCGTCTACATATATTTTACCGTTACCTGCGATAATCATATCGATTCTTATCATGCCGATGAGGTGTAAGGCTTCGGCAACCTGTATAGCTATTGTGCAAATTTTTACACCGGTATCTTTTGTTAGATTAGAATCAATAGTTTCAAAATTGAGTAACATTCTTTCTTTCTCATACGTCATTACTAAAGGATGGTAGCATTCTATCAAACCACTTTCGTTACGAGATACAATTACAGATACCTCTTGTGCTACATCCACTATGTCTGCTAATTCAGAAGTTTGATGAAAGGAGGAGTGTAGTTTCTCATGCGTGTAAATTTTTAATTTGGCTTGATGGGGTTTTCCTTCGATCGTATGGTTTGCCTGATTTGAAAGTTTGTCTGTTTCTGCCGCTTGGGATTCAGTATC
>JBEISB010000042.1:0-13277 GCA_040375635.1 Chitinophagaceae bacterium
ACGGAAAACGAATCCGTAAGCAGGGCACCGTCTTGTTAGTGCGATAATCCCTTCCTTACAGAAGTATGTTAGCAAGGATTTTCTTTGGAATCAGTCTCTTATTCTCCTTCTCAGGATTTTCGCAACAAGCGAGCGACTACATCTTGCAGGCCCAAAAACTCGAAGTGGCAAAAAATGAAGTGGCGGCTCTTGATAAATACAAACAAGCGTTACTGCTCGAGAAAAATAACCTAGATGCGTTGTGCGGAGCTAGCTTGATGTGCAACCGAATAGGGAATAGAGAATCAGACGAGACAAAGAAAAAAGCCTTTTTTCGAACGGCTCATATTTTTGCCGAAGAAGCCCTCAAGATGAATCCTAAAAGTTCGAAGGCAAATTATGTTATGGCAGTTGCCAAAGGACGAATCGCTATGATTTCAGGACCTAAAGATAAGGTTGCTGCCTCACGAGATATTAAGAAGTTTGCCGATAACGCTGTTCGATTCGATCCGAGTAATGCGGCTGCTTGGCATGTACTCGGTAAATACAATTATGAAATTTCGAATTTGAATTTTGCCGAACGAGGGGCCGCTAAAATTTTATTTGGAGGATTACCGCCCGGCGATAACCATACGGCCATTCAATGCTATGAAAAATGTAAATCCTTAGATGCTAATTATATCTCTAATTTATTAGATCTAGCCAAATCGTATGTGCAAGAGAAACAAAAAGAAAAAGCTCGGCAGCTTCTAAACTTGGCTTTACGATTACCCGATAGACAACAAGATGATGTTTCCCTGAAAATGGATTGTAAAAAGTTATTACAAGAACTTCAATAATATCTGCATCCAAGGCAAATACTTCATACACTAGTCATTTATTGCTTCTCGATTTATTGGTATTAATGGAACCACTTCGTTTAGAAAACGCTGATACACTGCAGCCCAGTCCGTCCATGACTTGCTAGTACCCAGTGAGAAATTATGCCAGATACTCACTAGGGTACCACCTACTGAGCTTACTTCATTCCAATAGTGCATCATTTCATTAAAAGCTTGATCGCTGTTATACTGTTGCTCAAAACGCGAATTACATTCCATATAGCAAAACGGAATTAATTGAAGGTTGCTAATCTCATTCCTTTTCAAATCGAACCAGGGATGCGCAAAACAGGTTGAGGCCCGAAATCCATTTCCCGAACCATAGCCCATTGAGTAGTCTTCTTCTATACCAGATGCTATCAGGGTTCTAAAGGTCCTCGGCAAGCTAAACTTGATATAATGTTGTCTGCTTTTGTGGGTTGGTAAATGACGCAGCTCTTGTTGTAAGATATTGATATGTGCATGACTGCGATAAGAAGGATGTATACCAACCTCATACTTTGACATAGTATTTTTGATGAGTTGCTGCATAAGCGGTTGCTGCGGTGCCAAGTTTTTATCGTACTTCCCCCGCTTTCCTAAGAGCAAAAAATAAATAGGTGCTAAGTGATACTGTATATGCCACTCATCTAATTGAGCATAAGCATCAAAAGGATCTTTCTGTCGCCCCCGCAATACAGCCCATCTTTCAGCACAGTCATCCCATTTCCCTCTTATCGCATCCCGCAAAAAACCAACGCCATTGCGCAACCAACCCTTGCCTCGATAACTGTATGCGATGTCTATATCATAAGTCGGAATCCATTTTGCTTGCGGCGCTATGAATGCTATCGATGTTTCTTTTTGCTGTATGATTTTCTTCATCGCCAAGAGCCATCTATCGATTAATGCCTTGTCTAAAAATTGTTGACGATAGGCCAAACTTTTTTGCATAGGAAAGCGACCAAAGGCATCTGATTTTGTCTCTAGATATTCTTCGTAGCGACTTAAGAGATAAAAGCTGGCAGAAAAGATATCGAAGGGAATTTCTTTTGCTGAAGTCTTAAAGAAGATAGGATTATTTTGCCACTCTCCCATGTTGATAGACTGCTCATGAATATCCTTCTCATGCAGCAATCCTTGCGGAATAATCTGTAAATCAGCAAACGACAATTCTTGCGCCGAATAATTAATTCGGAACGCTGAAGAGTGCGCAAAGAAGGATACATCATCGGTAAGGATATAGGTTATACCCCAATGCGATTGACAAATCCATCCCAAGATATACCGCAAGCGTTCGCTTACTTCGGTGGCATAAAAAATCAATGCTTTCTTCTCCACCTTACTCCTTGTGGGTTTCGTGCCATTGCTGTGTAAACGATCGATTAAACGAAAGCTTATCACGACGTTTACCCCAGCTATCTTTAAAGATACTATTTACCACACGAGTTTTTAGGCCTGCACTCGCTACATCTACCATACCCCTATGCGTCATAGCCAATTTCCAAACCTTCCAAGCTGCATTTTCACTGAACTCGGTAGCATAATCTTTTACGGCCAGGGTTCGATTATAATGCAGCATGTGATGAAGATTAATCTTGAGCGGACAAACCTCTGTACAATTTCCGCATAAGGTAGAAGCATAACTCAAGTGCTTAAATTCATTAAAGTCTTTCATGTGCGGCGTAATCACCGAGCCTATCGGACCGCTATAGGTGGCGCCATACGTATGTCCGCCAATGTTTTTATACACCGGACAAGCATTCAAACAAGATCCACATCGAATGCAATACATACTCTCTCTGACATGCGGGTCGCTGAGTAATTTTGTTCTGCCGTTATCAAGCAGAATCACATACATTTCTTTAGGACCATCCTGCTCGTTCGAACGGGCCGGGCCTGAAAAAATTGAGTTGTAGACAGTTACATTTTGTCCGGTACCATAGGTTGCCAGCAAAGGCCAAAACAGATTTAGATCTTGGATAGAAGGAATCATTTTTTCGATGCCTACAATGGCAATATGCACCTTGGGAAAAGAGGTTGTAAGACGACCATTGCCTTCGTTTTCGGTAACACAAACCGAACCCGTATCGGCAATTAAAAAATTACCTCCCGTAACACCTACCCCGGCACTGGTATATTTGGCCCGCAATTTTTGTCGTGCCACCAAAGTAATTTCACTGGGGGTGAGATTCGGCTCAGTACCTAATTTTTCGTGAAAGACCCGTGCACAATCTTCTTTACTTTTATGCATAGCTGGCGTTACGATATGATAGGGTGCTTCGCCATCGAGTTGCTGAATGTACTCGCCCAAATCGGTCTCTACACTTTCGATACCATGCTTTTCTAAAAAATCGTTGAGGTGTATTTCTTCGGTAACCATGCTCTTGCTCTTTACCACCTGCTTTGTATTTTGCTCTTTACAGATGGCCAATACAGCTTCGTTGGCTTCTTGCGCATCTCGGGCCCAAATTACCTTACCACCATTGCGTGTAAAATTGTTTTCGAACTCAATCAAATAAGCGTCTAGTTTTTCGATGGTGCGCCACTTAACATTTTTAGCCTTACGTCGGGCTAAATCTAAATCAGCAAATTGCCGCTTTCCTTTGATCACCGTTTCGTTATACTTACCGATATTAAAACTCAGCTTACGCTTATGTTCTATATCGAGGGCTTTGATTTCGCTCTTAATTAGAAACGATTTTTTTAAGGAGGCATTACTCATGGCGTGGCGCGTTTTAAGTCGTGTACAAAAATAAATCAGAAACCCGAACCCGAATCGACATTTCTCATCACACGGTCTATTCGTCTTGGAGCAAATCGGGCCTACGTTTTCGGGTATGCTCTATGGCCTGCTCCTGCCGCCATTCATCAATCACTTTAAAATTTCCACTTAACAAAACTTCGGGCACCATAAGTCCCATAAACTCGGCCGGACGCGTATATACAGGCGGCGCTAACAAACCATCCTGATGCGAATCGGTTAAGGCAGAAGTTTCATCATTAAGCACGCCGGGTATTAATCGGCCAATGCTATCGGTTAATACAGCCGCCGCTAATTCGCCACCACTCAATACATAATCGCCAATAGAAATTTCGAGGGTAACGTATAAATCACGAATTCGTTGATCGATGCCTTTATAATGACCACAAATCATGATGAGATTTTGTAGTAAAGATAATCGATTCGCCATGCCTTGCTTCCATGTAACTCCGTCCGGCGTGAGGTAGATAATTTCATCATAATCGCGCTCCGCTTTTAATTGTTCGATACACTTTGATAAAGGTTCACACATCATCACCATACCTGCACCACCCCCATACTGGGTATCATCTACTTGTCCGTGTTTATTAATCGCATACTCACGCAAAGGATGCACACAAACCTCTAGCAATCCCCTATCGCAAGCTCTCTTCATGATAGAGTGACTCAAAGGACTTTCTAGTAATTCTGGCAATACGGTAATGATATCAATTCTCATGGCTGGATGCTTATAAATCTAATAGTCCTTCGGGCAAATTCATTTTAATCATTTTATTACCTGGGTGAATAAACTCGACCCAATCTGCCTGCGACGGAATGAGCACTTCTTTATCACCATATTGTACAACCCACATTTCGTTTTGTCCGCCTTCGATTACATCTATTACTTCTCCAATCATTCTATCACCATCGTAAACCATAAATCCTATTTGACGACGGATTCCGGGCTTAATGACATCCTCTACGGTAAAGTTCATCGAGGGATAGATATTCTTATTCGCCAAGGCACGAGCCGCCTCACGACTATCTAACTCTTCGAATTTGCACAAACATTCTGTATCCGAAATCGAGCGTATTGATTCAATAAAAAAGGGGATATAACTCCCAGGATGCAATTCAACTAACAAACAATCCCATTGATCAAATCTTGTATTTTTGCGTAAGGCATGCGTGAAACTCAGCGTACCATCAACACCATGAGGGCCTGTAATTTTTCCTATTCTTACCGATTCAGACATATTCGCAAATATAGGTTCAATTTGTTGTATCGGCCGATGGATTGCGTACCGAATACCTTGCTCATTTTTTCGTATTTTGCAGCGCCGTACGGATATCCCTAAACGACATTATTCTCTGCGATTGCAAATTGACATGAACCGTCCAAACCCTGATTATCGATATTTCTTGATTCCCCTTTTGTTTGTATTGGGATATCAAACAGGACATGCACAAGCGATTACCGATTCGTTTCGTACCTGCAAAAGTCGATATAGCGAATGTGAGAGCCTACTACAAAAAGGGAAACTCAACAAAGCTATCGAATGTTATGAAAGCATGAGCCACGATTTCCCGACTTACATACGGGCCTATACACGCTTGTCGGAACTATACTACGAAAAGAAAGACAGAAACCGTGCTTTGTATTATGCCAATAAGTCGATAGACCTGAATCCCAATGAGGCTTATGCACCAATGACCTATTTGGCGAATAAAATGAATAGTAATGGCGATAACCCCATGGCTGTATTAATTCTCAATCGATTATCAGTTTCGGAGGTTGAAGGGGATAAAAAAAATAAGGTAGAAGAAAGAAGGGTAAAATACACCCTGCAGTCGTATGCGAATACCGCCCCAGTGCCCGGTGTTGAACTACATAATCTTGGTGACAGTATCAATACCCGAGAGAATGAATACCTCCCCTCCTTAAGTTTAGACGGAAAAACACTTGTCTTTACCCGCCGCGTTGATGGAAATGAAGACTTTTATGTGAGTGAAGCCGATAGCCTTGGGCATTGGAAAAAAGCGCACAATATTGGCTATCCCCCCAATACCAGTATGCCTGATGGTGGTGCCAAGCTGAGTGCAGATGGACATTACTTGTTTTATACCCGCTGCGATATGCCAAGCCCAGACGGAATTGTTGGCGGCGGCTGCGACCTTGTCTTTAGCTATATGGCCGATAGTGTTTGGAGCTCGCCACAATATTTTGGATTTACCTTAAACACCACCGCTTACGAAGGACAACCCTGCATCAGCAGCGATAATAGAGATTTATATTTTGTAAGCAACCGCGAAGGAGGATATGGCGGCTTTGATATTTGGGTTTCGCATTTTGAAAATAATTATTGGTCGAAACCGGTAAACCTAGGCCCCTCTGTCAATACGGCGAAAGATGAAACTGCTCCTTTCATCCATCCTGATAATGAAAGTTTGTACTTCTCGAGTAATGGTCATCCCGGTCTCGGCGAATCTGATCTTTTTTTAAGCCGCAGAAATAAAAACGGCACCTGGAAAAAACCCATTAACCTCGGCGCCCCAATCAATACCGAAAAATTTGATGGATCGATAGTAGTGAATGCAAAAGGGACCATGGCCATTTGTGCATCAGACAGACAAGACACCCAAGGAGGACTCGACCTATATTCTTTCGATACCTATCCAGCCATACAGCCTGTGCCCACGCTTTGTATGAGTGGCTTAGTCATTGATAAATATTACAAAACGCGATTGTATGATCGTCCCATCACCTTCACCTACACATTTAACAATACTGTGATTGGAGAGCAGAACAGTAACGAAGGAGATGCAAGCTTCTCACAGGCCTTGCAATTGGGTAAGACATACGCCATAACCCTAAATGAAGAGGGGTATCGCCCCTATCGAAAAATACTGAAGCTAACGAGTGATTCACTGCCCGATATTTTACCCATGGATATCAAACTGAAACAACCCGGCATACACGATACTTTACTGCGCGGAGAAATAGGTATGGACAGTACAGGTTACCGTATCGATAGTCTTTATTTTGCCATACTCGACACCCTAGGCAAACAATGGCCCCTATGGGCAGAAGATAGCGCTGACATCAGTATCCGTTTCGTTGGTCATTTTAGCAGCAATGCGCCTAAGGGCAGCAACCCCGAGCAACTGCAAGAATACAGAGACTGTCAACTCAAAGTAAATCTCATCAAACGACAATTAAACGACAGGGGCATTTATTATGGTTGTATGCGACAAGCATTAATCCAAGAGATGCTAATAGATCGTGCTGTGGACCCTGTTATTGAGAATCGGATTCAGTTTTATGTGGTCGAAGATTACTAAATACGATACGAAGCCTCTTTCAATCTTTATAAGGAATTGTTTTTTGCAATAAAGAGGCAAAGACTCATCACTTACATTTGAAACATGAAAGAGGAGGCAGTATATCATTTATCTTATGTTAGTACAGGTTGCGATGGACTTCGCTTTGAACAAATTCGCGATATCCTTCAAAAATCATCAGAAAATAACCAGAAAGTAGGGGTAACCGGAATTCTGCTGTATTGCAATAAACACTTCTTGCAAATTTTAGAAGGCGACAAAGAAGCTGTAGAAGAAATATTTCAACGAATCTCCATCGATCACCGTCACGACAACATCATCAAACTCCAAAGTACCTATACTTCCAAACGACAATTTGAAAAATGGAATATGGGCTTTAAGAGTTATAACCGCGAGTTGAAACCACTCGATGATTTCAATAACGAAGAGTTTTATGGCTATATCAAAACAAAACTCGAAGAAAATGAGGTGGTCTCTCTAAAAATTCTTGCAGAGTTTTTCGACTTGAATGGCTAACTTTTTACTCTAAGGGTATCGGCTTACCTTTACCTTTCTATGAAGCTGTTTACATCCATAGTAGCCTCCGTACTGAGTATTTGTTGTGGCTTGGTATTTATTGTTTCGTCTGTTTCTAAATGGCCGGTATTAGAAAGTTTTGGCTGGACAATCGTAGAAAATACTTGGCTCAATTGGACGGCCGCCGAATGGCTTGCTCGTATATTGGTCGGTGCCGAATTTCTCATCGGTGTTTTTTTTGTGGCTCATATTGCCGTTCGAAAATTAGCCATTCCCCTATCCCTTCTTTTGTTAGCAGTATTTAGTATCTATCTAATAGCGGTTTATAGATTATACGGTGCCGCGGGGAATTGCGGCTGTTTTGGGGAATGGATTCCGATGACACCCCTTCAATCCTTAGTCAAAAATGCAATTTTGATGGCGCTCATATTCGGTGTCTACTTTCTCAAAGACTACAGTTTTCATTTCCCATACAAACGTTGGGTGATCGTAACCTTAACCCTGCTTTGCTTACTTATCCCCTTTCTAGTGCTGCCGCCAGAAAGTATATACATCGTAGAAAAAGACAAGTCCTTACACCAAGCTCTCCCCTTGAGTTTATTATACACCTCGCCCAATAATACTGCACCCAAAGTTGAACTGCGCAAAGGCAAACATGTTATTGCTTTATTGAGTTTAAGTTGTCACTTTTGTCGTAAAGCTGCCAGGCGCATGCATATTATGAAGCTCAAGCATCCAGAGCTCCCCTTCTATTTTGTATTGAATGGAGATCCGGCAAGACTAAACGACTTTTTTTCCGAAACCAAAGCCAATAATATTCCGTACACCTTGTTTAATGGCGCCGAACAATTTACCCGTTTAAATCATGGATACAGCGTACCTAGTATCAAATGGGTAGAAGATACAACCCTAGTGCGTCAGCCGTCATATATGAGTTTACAAGAGGATGAGATTTTGGCATGGATGCATCCTTGATACTGAATTTGTCAGAACCAAACTAATTCGGCATTTTTACATATGAATTTACAATTGACCCGTCCGATTGCCTGTGTCGATCTCGAAACCACAGGGGTTAGTATTACCCAAGATAGAATCGTAGAAATCTCCATCGTAAAACTCCATCCGGATGGGAAACGCGAGGTAAAGACTCGTAGAATGAACCCAGGGATTCCGATTCCAAAAGAAGCTTCTGCGGTACATGGGATCTACGACGAAGACGTGGCTGCCGAACCTACTTTTAAAGAGTTAGCGAATGGCATCAAGCAATTTCTCGATAACTGTGATCTGTGCGGGTTTAACTCAAACAAGTTTGATTTCCCTATCTTGACAGAAGAATTTATCAGAGCGGGTTTAGACGTAAATTTTCGCGACAGGCATTTGGTCGATGTTCAACAAATCTTTTTCAAGAAAGAACCTAGAACCCTAAGTGCTGCGTATAAATTTTATTGCGACAAAGAACTAGAAAATGCCCATAGCGCAGAGGCTGATGCCTTAGCCACAGTCGATATTTTATTTGCACAGATTAATCATTATAGCGATTTAAGCAATCGAGTAGAAGAACTAGCCCAACTTTCGAAAGGAGAAGATTTTTTAGATTATTCGCGACGAATTAAAGTGGTGAATGATATACCGGTATTTAATTTCGGAAAATATAAAGACAGGCCCGTTGATGAAGTGCTTAAAAAAGAGCCTCAGTATTATGACTGGATCATGAAAGGAGACTTTGCCCTTGACACTAAAAACGTGATCTCTAAATTATTTCATGAAATGTCTTTCCGGAAATCCTAAGGAAATTGTGAAAGGCTTAATTGGTTTATTCTGAAAGTGCATGTAATTTGCCACCCGAAACCCTAGCATTGGATAAGATTGTTATTATACCCACTTATAATGAGATAGAGAATATCGAAAAAATTGTCCGCAAGGTGTTTACACTGCCGGGTGATTTTCATATTCTGATTGTGGATGACGGCTCGCCCGATGGTACTGCGGATGCGGTAAAGCGTTTACAAACTGAATTTCCATCGCAGTTATTCCTCTTAGAACGGAAAGGGAAGCAAGGACTCGGTACGGCTTATATTGCTGGATTTCGTTGGGGTATTGAAAAAAAATACGACTATATTTTTGAAATGGATGCCGACTTCTCGCATAATCCCGACGATTTGCCACGACTCTATGAGGCTTGTCGAAAGGATGGATATGCCATGAGTGTTGGCTCTCGATATACCCGGGGAGGCCGAGTAGAAAATTGGCCCGTGAATCGAATATTAATTTCGTATGGTGCATCGGTATATGTGCGCATAATCACCTGGATGCCGGTTAAAGATTGTACCGCAGGATTTGTTTGCTACCAGCGTAAGGTCTTAGAAAGTATCGACCTCAATGCCGTTCGTTTTATAGGATATGCCTTTCAAATTGAAATGAAATTTCGGGCATGGAAAGCCGGATTTAGTATCAAAGAAATTCCCATCACCTTTGTAGATCGCAAAGAAGGTCATTCCAAAATGTCGAAAGGCATTATCAAGGAAGCCATAGTTGGTGTTTGGAAAATGAAATTTTCTTAAATCCCTCTTGTAAAATAAGTACCTCATTACGAAAAGCTCTGCTTGGTTATAGTTGATATCTTATGTGTTGCCAATAAATACTATGTAAGCCATGAAGTGAATACACATTCATTAAGGCCAAGAAAAACAAATTCTCATTAATAAAGAAAAAGCCTTGTATTTCTACAAGGCTTTTCTAATTATCTGTCGTTACCAACATGACTTCCTGGAGCCACATCTGAATCTGGCGGTGTGCCATCATCTTCTTCGTCGGTATTGATTTTCAAGTTTTTGTTGCGTTCTTCAGTTCCTGATTTGTCGATGTACTCAGGGCGATTCATATCATAAATAATACGCTTCTCTGGTAAATCACCGATGATACGGAATTCTGTACGACGATTGTACTGACGACCTGTAGGATTATCTTCTCCATTGACCATATTCGGTTGTACTGGATTTTTCTTACCTTCTCCTTTTGCAATCATACGACCACGATCTACGCCTTTAGAAGCCATATAACTCATAACCGCTTGCGCACGACGCACTGACAACTCATCATTGTAAGCGTCTTCACCTTTGCTGTCTGTGTAAGAACGAATTTCAACGCTTACAGAAGGATTATCATTCATAAAGGTTACTAATGAGTCTAAGGCAGAATATGAATCGGGTTGAAAATCTCCCTTATCGAAATTGTAGTAAACGTTACGAACATGGAATTCATATTCTTTCGTGATTTTGTGCATGTAGATGGTTACACTGGTTGTATCATCCGGATCCATTACCGATTTCCCGCTAGTGCTTACGGTAGTACGTCCACTAATATAACCGGCTTTATCGGCAGTGATCGCATAATTTTTACCCATAGGCGTATAGAACAAGAAATTACCTTCTTTAGAGAAATTGGTATCTACCAAAGCACCACTTCCGTCGATGCTTAATTTCACAACTACCTGAGAGATTGTCTCGTTGCTTACCTCATCCACCACATTTCCTTTCACATAGAAATTAGGTTCTTTAATTACTCTCCAAATATCATCGCAACAAGTAGGATTCTTCACATACATTGCTCCTAAACGATTAGAAACAACATATCCATTATCCTTAGTTCCGTTATCTTGTACATAGTATAAATCGTCTGCAGGTGAGTTAATTGGGAAACCTAAGTTCTGTAAATTCTGGTAACGAGAAGGACCACCATCAGCAGAGAAGATATCAAAACCACCTAAGTTTTTCCAACCATTCGATGCGAAATACAATTTCAAACGCTTAGAATCATAGTAAGGGGTAATTTCATCATAAGGTGAGTTTACTTTCTTACCGCAGTTTTGTGGACGACGATAGGTACCACGAGCAGAATCATAAATAGTATACCAAATATCAAACTGACCTGCACTTTGTAGCTTACGATCAGAAGAGAAGAACAATACCTCTTTCTTACCAATCATGGCGCAGTAAGGATTTGTGTTAGAACTACCCGGTTCGTTCACCTCATCGAGTTGTTTCGCTAAGCCCCATACACCTGTTTTTTTATCGAAGGTAGAAACAAAGATACGGCAGATAATGCGCATAGTATCTTCTTCACGACATTTCGTAAAGTAGAAACGACCGCCTCCTGGACTCCAAGATCCATTACCTACATGGTATTTAGGATCATTGAATTTTCCATCTTCAAATTTCATGGCTACTTCAAAACTATCCTTTACACGAGTGTTATCAAATTCTTTCGGTGCCCACATGAAGCGAGAAACGAAATCTTTACGCTTGTCTTGGTTAACCACTACAATTTTATTTTGTGCCATGGTAGAAAACAAAAGCGCAGTGTCTCCTAAAGGCAATGGAGCAGATTCTGTATAGGCACTATTAACATTTGGACCTGCATTTTTTACAAAGGCTCTTCCTGGATTATTCCAAGAAGCAATGGCCATTTCACACCCATCGATTTCGCGTTGGGCATACAATTTCATTTTCTTATTCTTACCGTGGTAATTTTTGATATACGTTTTGAAACACTCAATGGCTTTTTCATAATCACCATTTTGTTTCCGCATTTGTCCTTCTTTGTAAGGACAGTCAGGATATAAATCAGGAGCTAATGCATAGGTTTCTGCATAAAAACCTGCCGCTGGCGGATAATCGCGCTGAAGGAGTAAACACTCTGCCAACATGTAAGTAACATAAGGATTACGAGGTTGCTCCTTATTTAGCTGAGCGTAGTATTCTTCGGCAGAATAAAAACTCCCCGATTTAAATAACGAGTTCGCCCAAGCTAACTTCTTCCTAAAAGGCAATTTAGCAGCCGGATCTTCTTTTCCTCCTGCAAAAATCTGCCCAGCTCCCAGCATTATAAATGCGCTGATCAGTGAAAATACCAAAAACTTTCTTCTCATTCCTTGAATGTTATGTGGCCGTAAATATATAAGTAATAATTTAAAATCGGAAGGGTTGCTATCTATTTTTTAAAAACGAGTGCAAGGGAAAATAACTTTGCGCGCGAAATCAAGTGGATTCGGCTTTATATAGCGTAAAGTAACTTCAAATCCTCCATTTCCTTTTGAGGCAACTTTTAAACCTGAGGTGTTATAATCATACGCTAAGCCCATACGAAAACCTTGAAATTCTAAGCCCCCTGTAATTAATGTAGCATCACCCATACGTGTCCATCCACCTAAAAATACCGATGTAGCTACAGATGGAATTTCGGCATCACCCACAATGTAAGAGAACTCAGAACCCGCAATTAATTCTGAGGCAGCAGATTGGGTTTGATACATCACTGCCGGACGAATCGCCAAACGCTCTCCAGCTAAAATTTGACAACCGAATTGCCCATTGATGCGCATTCCTAATCCCACCTCATTATTCTGCTTCTTTAGAAAAGATTCGCGCGGCTGATTCAGGTTATGAGCGCCAACCCCTAACTGATAACTGAAGTGTTGCCCTAAACTATGTCCGAAAGCAATACCTGCATTGGCGGTTAAATATTTTACTTTCGGATTGATTTGCTCACTCGTAGTTCCGGGCTGAAATCCTCCGTTATAAAATTCATCTTGCCAATACAAGCGACTAAGGTCTATTGATTTTTGCGTATAGCCTCCTTGTAAACCTACAGACAAAGACATTTGATCGTCCATACCCAAAAATTTATGATAGGCCAATGAACCCAAAGCAGTAAGGTTTGCCAAATTTCCGTCACCAGAACGGTCGTTATAAATGGCGATACCTCCTCCTAGATAGTCAGCGATAGCCACGTCTTTAAACAATTGTGCATCAGCGGAAACCCCAAAGGTTACATAA
>JBEISB010000147.1:0-5758 GCA_040375635.1 Chitinophagaceae bacterium
CACCGATTAACTCAATATCAAAAATCAGGGTACTGTTAGCAGGTATTGAGGATTGTGCCATACTGCCATAACCTAAACTAGGGGGGATATATAAAGTAATTTTACCTCCCTTTTTAATCAAGGGCAACCCTTTTTGCCAACCAATAATCAGGTTTTTTAATGGGAATGATACATTGGTCGTGCTTTGATCGAAAACGTATCCACTCAATAAACTCCCTTTATACTTTACCGTAACGCTAGAACATAAGTTAGGATTACTACCGCTTCCATTTGCGCTTATCGAGTAAAAGAATCCGCTGCTATGTTCGGTGGCCGTAAGACTGTGCGCATTGAGGTAATTCTGGATGGTTGTGATTTCGGCTGTGCTGGCTACTACAGATGAGTCTTGCAGGTCGCACTTATTTTGGTTACATTGGCTGAATGATAATACGGCTAGCAAGAGGCTTGCACTGAGGAGAGTCTTTTTGAATAATAACATGGGCCGAAGGTAAATATTTTTCGGAGAGTGTTGAAATTCCTTGATGCTTATTGAAAAAAAAGTCTATGTCTTTGCTTAGCAGCAGGGACAAAAATTATCAAACAAAAAAAACACCGCTAAAGCAGTGTTTCAATATTGTGTGGATTACAAAGATTATTTACCGGCTAGAAAGTCGGTCACTTTATCTTTATGTACGATATTCTCTTTGAAAGAATAGGCACCTGATTTCGGGCTACGGATAGCACGAATCACTTTGGTCCAGTTTTTCGCTTCAGCAGAAGCTTTCAAGTCTTTCTTCTGCGCGGTTTTTGCTGCTTTTGCCATGACTTATCTTATTTAATTTCTTTATGAATAGTGTAACGCTTCAGGATTGCATTGAATTTTCTTAATTCAATACGCTCAGGCGTATTTTTTTTATTTTTAGTAGTAATGTAACGACTAGTACCGGGCATATTAGAATCTTTATGCTCTGTACATTCAAGTATTACCTGTACTCTGTTTCCTTTCTTTGCCATTTTGCTCGAATTTTAAACTGATTAGATATTGGAACCTGCAGCGCGCATTTCCTTTACAACATTATATAAACCGCGCTTGTTGATGGTGCGCATTGCATCAGCTGTAAGCTTAATGGTAATCCACTTGTCTTCTTCAGCGAGGAAATAACGCTTCACCTGCAAATTCGGCATGAAGCGGCGGATGCTTTTCTTGTTAGAGAAGGATAC
The DNA here is from genome assembly GCA_040375635.1 of Chitinophagaceae bacterium. GTDB lineage: Bacteria > Bacteroidota > Bacteroidia > Chitinophagales > Chitinophagaceae > OLB11. Next base: position 1,201 of record JBEISB010000147.1, read on the forward strand.
CTTATTTCCTTTTAAAGGAGTTTTTCCGGTAACCTGACAAATACGTGCCATTGTTCGTTAATTTTTTTGGAAGTGCGAAAGTACGATAATAATCTTAAGTACAAAATATTCTTTCGAATTAATTTTCATATGTCTTTATCTTTTCTCCACTTTTGAGGACTATAATGGGAACAGAGCATAACGAAAACTTCTTTTCGAATCTGTCTGATTTCCAGTCGTTTCGACCTACTTTTGCCGCATTCTGGAGCATGGAAGAAATTAAAGTCTTACAAGAGCGCGTAGATAAGCTGTTAGAGCTTGATGCCTTGACCGAATTGGGCGAGTTGATTAATGATTTGAATATCTCCGATGTTGCCGAATTGGTGAATGATACCCCCGAAAAGGCCCTGATTTATTTCCGTCATCTTGATTTTCAGCGGGCCTTGGCTGTTTTTCGAATTCTTGATAGTAATATCCAAGAAGAATTACTAACCAAATTGGCTCCTCATCAAATGATGCAATTGCTCAATGAGTTGCCTCCAGATGATCGGACCTCTTTTTCGGCCGAATTGCCGAGTCATACGGTAAAAGAAATCATCAAGAGCCTAAATCCCGAAGAACGGAAGGTGACTTTATCCCTCCTGGGGTATCCTGAAGAGAGTGTGGGGCGACTCATGACGCCCGATTACATTAGTGTTGAGCCCGATTGGAGCGTTGAGCAGGTATTGACTTTCATCCGCGATTACGGAAAAAGTTCAGAAACCATTGATGTTATTTATGTAACCGACGAAAATGGTACCTTGCTCGATGATATCCGGATTCGTGATTTCCTTCTTGTTGATCCACGAACGACCCAAGTGCAAGATCTTATGGACGAACGTTTTATCGCTCTTCATGTAAACGATGATCAACGCGAAACTGTAAATACCTTTCAGATGAATAATCGGGTGGCGCTTCCTGTTGTTGACGACCGGAATGTGTTACTTGGCATTGTAACCATCGACGACGTGCTTTGGGTGGCCGAAGAAGAATACTCTGAGGATATCCAAAAAATTGGAGGTACCGAAGCCCTCGATGAACCCTATCTAGATATTCCCTTCTTTACCCTGATTAAAAAAAGGGTGGGATGGCTGGTTGTCCTTTTCTTGGGCGAAATGCTCACCGCCACAGCTATGGCTTATTTTCAGGATGAAATTTCGAAAGCGGTTGTCCTTGTTCTCTTTCTGCCATTGATTATTTCTAGTGGTGGAAATACAGGTTCTCAAGCCTCAACCCTTATTATACAGGCCATGGCTTTGGGCGAGGTTACCTTGTACGATTGGTGGCGGGTTATGCGTCGCGAAATCTTATCAGGACTCGTTCTGGGCACGATTTTAGGATGTATTGGGTTCTTTAGGGTTATCTTTTGGAACATGGTATTTCACAGCTACGGCGAACATACGGTATTGATTGGTTTCACGGTCGGACTGTCGTTATTGGGTGTTGTCTTATGGGGAACGCTGATCGGATCTATGTTTCCAATGTTTTTGAAGCGATTGGGTGCCGATCCTGCCGTTTCTTCTGCACCTTTTGTAGCAACGATGATTGATGTAACGGGCTTACTCATTTATTTTTCTGTCGCCTTGGTATTTCTCAGTGGCATTCTGCTCTGAGTCTTTGATTTCTTATATTTTTACGGCAGAAACCATTTATGAATACAATTAAAAATCTGGGTATTCTGACCTCAGGTGGGGATGCGCCTGGTATGAATGCAGCGATAAGGGCAATAGTGCGCACAGCATTGTATCATGGCATCGCACCCTATGGCATAATGCGCGGATACCAAGGAATGATTGAGGGCGATATCCACGCGCTCAAAACAACAGATGTCTCCAATATTATTCATCGGGGAGGGACGATACTAAAAACGGCTCGCAGTAAGGAGTTTATGACCGAAGCCGGTATGCAGCGGGCTTACCATGAGCTACAACAGCGGGGTATTGAAGCCTTAATTTTGATTGGCGGCGATGGCACGATGCGGGGCGCTATTTCATTTTTTGAAAAGCACCAGATTCCGGCGATGGCTTTACCAGGCACTATCGATAATGATTTGAATGGGACTGATTTTACCATTGGGTTTGATACGGCTGTCAACACGGCCATTTGGGCTATCGATAAAATTAGAGATACTGCAGAGGCTCACGACCGACTTTTTTTAATAGAGGTAATGGGGCGCGATGCCGGTTATATTGCCCTTAATAGCGGATTGGCTTGTGGGGCGGAGTATATTTTTATTCCGGAGCGACAAGAGATGTTGGCAGAAATTCTTGCTTCGATTCAGAACGACCGCAAGAGAAAGAAGCTGACCAATATTATTGTGGTGGCTGAAGGAGATGAATTTGGAGGGGCGAACGAACTTAGCGATCGAATTCGCGAACAAATGCCCGAACTCGAAACACGAGTAACCGTTTTAGGTCATATCCAACGAGGGGGAGCGCCCAGCGGCGCCGATCGGATTTTGGCCAGTCGACTCGGTCATGCTGCCGTAGAAGCCTTAGTGGCTGGTCGTTCACAAGAAATGGTAGGGCTCATTAACCAATCGATTTGTTATACCCCGTTTGCGGATTGTGTAAAACAGCAGAAACCTATTGCCCCTGACTTAGAAAATATGATTCAGGTATTGGCAAAGTAACCCTTCCCTCCATTCAATAAATCGTTTACATTTACGTTTTTTTTATATGAAGTATTGGCTGAGCATTCTGTTATGTATCTCCTATTTGCAGGGAGAATCGCAGGTTATTTACCGCAAATCAGAGTATGGATTTGCCCTTGGGGGATCGAATTACTTTGGAGACCTCAATCAGAACTATGGTTTTCAAAATGCTCGCTATAGTGGGGGTTTCTTCTTAAAACAGAATTTTAGTAATTACATTGCTCTGAAATTGGCTGGCAACTATGCTTTTGTTGGCTATGATGATAAATTCTCGACAAACGAATTTCAAAAATTACGCAATCTCAATTTCAAATCGAATATCTATGAGGCGGTCGTACAAGCCGAATTCAATTTCTTTCAGTACGATATTGCCGATTTCGACCATCGATTTACGCCCTATGTAACCATAGGTATGGGGATGTTTTGGTATAATCCTTACACGAGTTACAATAAAGAAAGATACTACCTCCGACCTTTGGGTACTGAAGGTCAGAACTTAGATGAGTATGCTAGTCGGCGATACAAATCAACGGCCATTTGTTTTCCGATCGGGTTAGGGATTAAATATTGGATTAATCATGGCATGACCTTCGGATTTGAAGTCGCTAACCGAAGTACCACAACCGATTATTTAGATGATGTCAGCACTACCTATGTGGGGGCCGATAAGTTTATTGATACGAATCCTACCCCTTATCCGGTTCCGGCGGCAGTTTTACAAGATCGCTCGGGCGAAGTAACGAATACACCGATTGGCGTAAAAGGTAAGCAGCGGGGGATAAGTACTACATTCGACAAGTATATGATGATGCAATTCACCTTGTCGTTCCGCTTTCCAACCTATAAATGTCCCGGACAACGTTAATTAATTCAAGGCTTTTATTTTGTATCGTTAGGTAGAGAATATTAAGAATTTGCTACTTTTTTGACGCGTACCTAGTAACATAAAACGATCTGTTTGCTTACTTTTGCGACCAAAAAATAATCAAAATGAGTTTTATCACCCATGTCCATGCCCGTCAGGTATTAGATTCTAGAGGAAATCCAACCGTTGAAGCCGAAGTATATACCGATAGTGGTATGATGGGCCGTGCTGCCGTTCCCTCGGGTGCCAGCACGGGTATTCATGAAGCAGCCGAGTTGCGCGATGGCGACAAAAAAATGTATGGCGGCAAAGGCGTTCTAAAAGCAGTAAAGAATGTAAATACCGTTATCCATAATGCATTGATTGGGGTAGAAGTGAGCGAGCAAAGGGAGATTGACTCTATTATGTTGGCTTTAGATAAAACAGCGAATAAAAGCAAGTTAGGTGCAAATGCCATCTTGGCGGTGAGCTTAGCTGCTGCCAAGGCTGCTGCCGACGATTGTGGATTAAGTCTTTATCGATATATTGGTGGTGCTAATGCACGCACTTTGCCGGTTCCGATGATGAATATATTAAATGGGGGTGCTCATGCTGATAATAAAATCGACTTTCAAGAATTTATGGTGATGCCCGTGGGTGCATCTAGTTTTAGTGAAGGGTTGCGTTGGGGGACTGAAATTTTTCATTCCTTAAAAGCGGTACTGAAGAAAAAAGGATACTCTACCAATGTGGGGGATGAAGGCGGCTTTGCCCCAGATATTCAAAGTAATGAAGAGGCGATCGATACTGTGCTAACGGCGATTCAGGCAGCAGGATATAAACCGGGTACGCAAATCGCTATTGCCATGGATGCGGCAAACAGCGAGCTCTGGGATGCCAAACAAAAAGCTTATGTATTTAAGAAGTCGAGTGGCAAGAAAATGAAAAGTGAGGAGCTCGTAAAGTTTTGGGAAAATTGGTGTCGACAGTATCCTATCGTTTCCATTGAAGACGGTTTGGCCGAAGACGATTGGAAAGGTTGG
>JBEISB010000236.1:0-2586 GCA_040375635.1 Chitinophagaceae bacterium
ACGATGATGTTGTATGAAAGATCTACCAACAAAAGAGCCTTATCTAATTTCATCTCTCGACTGCATTGGCATTGTCACTTTATGCAGAAATTTGAAGACGAATGCCGGATGGAATTTGAAAATATCAATAAGGCCTATAACTCGCTAGTAAAACCAAAAAATGAAGCTTATATACAAGCCTGGCAGCAAGGACAAACAGGAGTGCCGATTATCGATGCTTGTATGCGATGTGTGGTATCAACCGGCTACTTGAACTTTAGAATGCGCGCCATGGTGGTTTCGTTTTTTGTTTTTAATTTATGGCAAGATTGGCGGGACCTTCATTTCTTAGCAAGACAATTCTTAGACTACGAGCCAGGCATACATTATCCGCAATTACAGATGCAAAGTGGTGTTACCGGCATTAATACCATCAGAATCTATAATCCCATTAAAAACTCCCAAGATCATGATGAGGATGGACACTTTATTAAGGCGTGGATTCCTGAATTAAATCATGTGCCTTCCCTATTTATTCATGAACCTTGGAAAATGAGTGTTATGGAACAACTACTTTGTGGGGTTACGATTGGAAAAGATTACCCCTTTCCGATTGTAGATATCGAAGCTACGCGCAAGGCTGCTAGCGATATTGTATGGAGCTTTAGAAAATCGAAGGAAGTAAAAGTAGAAGGAATCCGAATCCTAGAAAAACATGTCAATACATCAAGTAATGTTAGAACGAAACGAAAAGCGTAAAACAAAATCATAACGTCTAGAAACCTGTGTATGCTTACGATGTATGAATCGTCATGTAACACGGAATAAAACACAAACACAACAAGCCATAAAACCAAGTCATGAATACAATAGGCATCCTCTTTCCGCATCAGTTATTCGAGCAGAATATGCTTATAGAAAAATGTGAGACGATATATATAGTAGAAGAATTCCTTTACTTTAGACAATACAAATTTCATAAACGAAAAATGGCCTTCCACAGAGCTAGTATGAAGTTTTATGAAAGTTATCTGCAATCTCAGCATATCCAAGTTGTTTACATAGACTCATTCCATGCATTGTCTGATATCCAAAAACTAATTCATGATTTGAAGGCAAAAGGCATTGATAGCATAGAATATATAGACACTACTGATGATTGGCTTGAGCAACGCCTAACGAAAGCCTGCAAAGATTTACAAATTCAATGCAATAAAAATCCTACACCCGCCTTCCTAAACACAGCTAAAGAAATTCTCGATTATTATGCAGATCAGAAAAGAATGTTTCAAACTGATTTTTATAAGAAGCAGAGACTGAAGCGAAATATTCTAGTAGATGATAACAAAAACCCTGTTGGCGGCAAATGGACTTTTGATGATGAAAACCGATTAAAATATCCCAAAAATAAAACGGCGCCTCAAACGCACTTCTTATCCCCGAATGAATTTTATCCAGAAGCCATAGCATACACCGAGAAGTATTTTGCTACGAATTATGGAAGCTTACATAACGACTTTATCTACCCCACAACCTTTACAGAAAGTAAAGACTGGTTAACCCATTTTTTCGACACTCGATTCTCAGCATTCGGGGCTTATGAAGATGCTATCGTAGCCAACGAAAATATTTTACATCATAGCGTGTTGACCCCTATGCTGAACGTTGGTTTATTAACGCCACAATTGATAATTGATGAAGCGATATTGTACGCAGAACACCATGAAATCCCCTTGAATTCATTAGAAGGATTTATTCGACAGATTGTTGGCTGGCGAGAATTTATGCGAGCCGTTTATGAAGTAAAGGGAAAAGAAGTACGAACAAAAAATTATTGGGGATTCACAAAAAAAATTCCGGCATCGTTCTGGAACGGGACCACCGGAATACTGCCTATAGACAATACGATTAAAAAAGTTTTAGAAACAGGTTATTGTCATCATATAGAAAGACTGATGATCGTAGGAAACTTCATGTTGTTATGTGAATTTTCGCCCGATGAAGTCTACCGTTGGTTTATGGAACTGTTTATTGATGCTTATGATTGGGTAATGGTGCCCAATGTGTATTCTATGAGTCAATTTGCCGATGGCGGTGTTATGGCAACGAAACCCTATATCAGCGGCAGCAATTATGTAGTAAAAATGAGTGACTATCCAAAAGGCGAATGGCAGGAGGTTTGGGATGGACTCTTTTGGAGATTCATGCATGTGCATCGAGATTTCTTTTTACAAAATCCTAGGTTAGGTATGCTGGTAAACACCTTCGACAAAATGAGTGATGAGAAGAAAAAAATACATCTAGAAAATGCCCGTCGCTTTTTCGAGTCGATTGCTGAAGGATAAAACTAATGCTGATTCAGGAAGTACAACCATAAGAAACGTTAATGCTTATCCGTAAAGGTACCTAAAAACATAAACTAATTACATTATTATCCGCACAGGCAAAGCCTGCGAAGAACATACCACTTGCGAAGGCAAAGCCTTCGAAGAGTGATTCAGGAAGTACAACCATAAGAAACGTTAGTTTGGGCGTGTCCCTTCGGGCCGTGCTATCCGTTATAAGTCATCGCTCGTTCCTCGCTGCGTGCTACCACTCCTATCACTC
>JBEISB010000254.1:0-2166 GCA_040375635.1 Chitinophagaceae bacterium
GAATCCGCAGCCTGTTGCATTTCCCGACAATCCTGTCACTCCTGCACGACATGTTTGTATTACCCAATCGCCCACCAAGCTCGAAATCAATTATTTTCGTTTCAGAACCGATTTCGCAGCTGGTCTTCCTCAAAGGAAGAAAGGACAGGCTGCAAGGATTAACGATTATGGCTGGTGGCCTTGTTTGAAAAAGAAATAGGATTCGTGGGTGACTGAAAGACTTGTTGACTCTCGGAACCCAATGCCGGATATAGCGTAAGTCGGGGTCGAATTTTAAGGTTTGCAGATACGGATTGAATACCCGAAAATAGGGGGCTGCATCAACACCACTGCCCGCTGCCCATTGCCACCCCCCATTGTTAGAAGACAGCTCGAAGTCGTTAAGATGCCGCGCAAAATAAGTTTCTCCCCAGCGCCAATCGATAAGTAAATGTTTGGTAAGAAAAGAAGCTACAATCATCCGAACTCGGTTATGCATCCATCCGGTTTCGTTGAGTTGTCGCATGCCGGCATCTACTATGGGGTATCCGGTTTTTCCTTGGCACCAAGACTGAAATTCTTTTTCGTTATTTCGCCAAGCAATACGATCGTAGGCGGGTTTAAATGAGTGTGTTACCACATGCGGAAAATGCCAAAGAATCTGCATATAAAATTCTCGCCAGATGAGTTCATTGAGAAATTTTTCGTTTTCGGCATAAGCTCGACGTACAAGTTGACGAATGCTGATGGTGCCAAAACGTAGATGGATACTGAGTTTAGACGTGCCCTCAATCGAAGGGATATCTCGCTGTTGATGATATGCTTGGATTGTACTTGTAGCTGGATGAATCGGCGTGATGGGAAAGGGTGTCGTATCAAAACCCATAGACTTGAGCGTAGGAAACAGAAGGGGATTGTCGATGGTCAGCAAACGACTGAGTAGCGTTTCTGAAGGTTTGGATTCGAGATGAGCAGGCGTGCATAAGCTCTTCCACTTTTTTGAATATGGGGTGTAAACTGTATAGGGTTTGCCATCCTCTTTCGTGACTTCCGATTTCTCAAAAATCACCTGGTCTTTATATGAACGAAAGGAGATGCCTTTTTTTAAAAGATAGGTTTTTATTTCTTCGTCGCGTTGTATTGCGTAAGGTTCGTAGTCGTGGTTCGTGAAGACAGCCTTTATAGGATACTGTGCAAGTAAGCTTTCGAAGGCCTTTTCGGGTGTTTCAAATAAAACAAGAAGGGAGGAGCCTGTTTGTTGTATTTGTTTTTGTAAGGTTTCGAGACAATGATAAATAAAACTCACCCGTCTGTCGTTGGCAGGCAGTTCTTGTAAAATATTGGGATCAAAAATAAAGACAGGCAATACCGGTTCGCTTTGTTGTAGTGCGTAAAAAAGAGCGGTATTGTCTTCTACACGCAAATCACGTCGAAACCAAAATAGGTTGATAGCATTCATAGTACAAATCTATACGCAGAGACTTAGGCTTTGCATAGACATTGTTTATAGGCTTACTTCAGCATGCCCTGTACAGAGCGAATACTCGAATCGGAAGGGTTCAGTTGATAAGCTTTGGTCCAAGCATTTTTTGCCGTAGTATAATCGACGGCATTAAAGGCAAATCCTCCTAAATCATACCAATAGCGGGCATTATTAGGGTCTAACTCTACTGCTTTTTGGATATAAGCCTCACCTGCTTTCCAGTTTTTTTCGCCACCACATTTATATCCTTTTTGGTAGTACGCTGAGGCTAGTAAATTATAGTAAACGGGTTTGCTTGGGTGGTGAGGGTAAATGCGAAAGGCAATATCCCAAACTTTTTTGGCACTATCGTACATTTCTAGCTTCGCATATCCTAGTCCTAAGTTTAGATATCCGTTTACAAAACCAGGATGTAGGGTTACTGCTTTTTGTCCGCAGGCAATGGCCTTATTGATAAATTCTTTATTGCGAGATTTGTTACTAGGTAATTCAGAAAGGTCTAAATTACGAGAACTGGCATTTCCATTCAGGGCTATGCTTTCAGGATTAATTTCTACATCAGTGAGGGCTAGGGTGATATCATTTTCCCAGGCTTTATTGCGCGACCATGTTTTGAATGAATAAAGGCATAGGATGGGCAGCAGTAAAACAAAAATAGCCTTGGGTTGTTGTATGCGTTCGGAAATCCAATGGAGCCCAAAGCC
>JBEISB010000177.1:0-4596 GCA_040375635.1 Chitinophagaceae bacterium
AGGAAAGCTATCCATATCAATTCAATTGGATTAAGCGTTGAAAGATTTCGATGATAGAAGGATAGGTTTTTTCTAGCTGAAAACGAATATTGTTTCGGTGCACCCAAATTGCCTTTTTTATCCCTTCCTCCTTTTGTGGTTCGAGCCACTTATCATCCGAATACATAAGAAACCAAGTTGTTTCTTTTAGGATTACGTCGGTTTCGATATAAATATGATAGGTTTTACAAACCTCACGTTCGAGCACAAGTTGCTGTATCCCTGTCTCTTCTCTTACTTCTCGAAGGGCGCATTGCTCTATGCTTTCGCCAGGATCTAATTTTCCTTTCGGCAAATCCCATTTCTTTTTTCGGTAGATAAACAAGATTTCGTTTTGTTGATTAAAGACCACCCCTCCGCCTGCCTGTATACATGTAAGGGTCTCTTGAAACAAGCGAAGATTTTCTTCTTCATCGCCAACAATAACCACATCCATAATCTCAGACAATAGTAAATTGTCAATAATCTCTGTGATCTTACGAGGATTGAGATGAAACACAATCAAAGCGCTACTTACATCATAGAGACGAAGAGTGTTTGCATATTCTTCGCTTAGGATGATGCGCTTATCGTTTAAAACAATAGTAATCATGTGCTTTTCGATTTGTTTTTCAGTGCCGAGCTATGTAGGTTTGCAACATATGAAAAGAGAGCTGGCTGTAGCTGAAAAACTGTTACAAATTAACGCTGTAAAATTAAGCATTCAAAATCCATTTACATGGGCAAGCGGATGGAAAAGTCCAATTTATTGCGATAACCGAAAAATACTTTCATACCCTCATATTCGCGACTTTATCAAAAGTGAAATGACCAATACGGCATTCACCGAATTTCCGGATGCTGAGGTAATTGCAGGCGTAGCCACAGCAGGCATTCCTCATGGGGCTTTGATTGCTGACCTCTTAAGTTTGCCGTTCATTTATGTTCGTTCGAAACCGAAAGAGCATGGCATGGGCAATCAAATAGAAGGCGTATTGCAAGCAGGACAAAAAGTGGTAGTCATCGAAGACCTTATCTCGACTGGCAAAAGCAGTATGGAAGCCGTGCAGGCCATTCAAGAGGCTGGCGCTGAAGTGATTGGTCTTTGTAGCGTGTTTACATACGGCTTTGATATCGCCAAAGATCTTTTCGAAAAAGCGGGCATCAAAACCTGCAGCTTGAGTAATTACAATGCCTTAATCGAACTGGCTTTAGAAAAGAAAACCATTACAGCAGAGGAGGCCGCATCATTGCAACAATGGCGCGAAAATCCTTCAAGCTGGGGACGATAGATTATCCAACACCCAAAGAAGAATATTGAAACCTATCTCCTATCCCTTAACGGCCTTGCGCAACAAAGGCAACACCTCATTCATAGGCATACGATCTTGTTGCATACTATCACGATGACGTATCGTTACGGTACCATCTTCTTTGGTTTGATGGTCGATGGTAACACAAAACGGAGTTCCTAAGGCATCCATGCGACGATAACGCTTACCAATGCTATCTTTTTCTTCATAGAAACAGAAGAACTCCTCACGACATTCATTCATTAATTCGCGAGCAATTTCGGGCAAACCATCTTTTTTCACCAAAGGTAAAACAGCCAATTTAATCGGCGCCAAACGCGGTGGAAACTTCAGCACAACCCTGCCGTCTGTTTTATCGGCCGTACTTAAATCCTCTTCATGGTAAGCCTCAGACAATACCATTAATATGGCACGATCGAGACCAATAGACGTTTCTATCACATACGGAATATAATTACCATAAGGTTTACCCGTGGCTTCGTCGATATCATTATCGAAATACACTTGCTTTTTCTTGCTATACGCTTGGTGTTGCGACAAATCAAAATCGGTGCGAGAGTGTATCCCCTCCACTTCTTTAAAGCCCATCGGGAAATCATATTCAATATCGCAGGCTGCATCAGCATAGTGAGCCAACTTTACATGATCGTGAAAACGATAGCGGCTAGCCGGAATACCCAATTCATGATGCCATTGGATTCTTGTATTTTTCCAGAACTCGTACCATTGTTTTTGGGTGCCGGGACGAACAAAAAACTGCATCTCCATTTGTTCGAATTCGCGCATACGAAATATAAATCCACGAGCCACAATTTCATTCCGGAATGCCTTACCCACTTGGGCAATACCAAATGGAATTTTCATGCGACCCGATTTTTGCACATTCAGAAAGTTTACAAAGATACCCTGAGCCGTTTCGGGGCGCAGATAAATGGTATCCGACTCTTCCGCCACTGAACCTAATTGCGTCGAGAACATCAAATTAAACTGGCGAACCTCAGTCCAATTGCAGGTTCCACTCACAGCACAAGAAATCTTATGCTGCTCAATCATTTGTTTTAACCCTGCAAAATCCTCGGCAGCCAACAAGACCTCCATCTTCGTAATCAAAGCTTGCGCTTCTGCCTCCGGCAATGTTTCGGCAAACCCTTCTACCAAATGATCGACACGATAGCGTTTTTTACTATCCTTATTATCAATCATAGGGTCACTAAAATTATCAACATGCCCACTGGCTTTCCAGATCGTAGGATGCATAAAGATGGCCGAATCGATACCAACAATATTATCGTGACTATACACCATACTGCGCCACCAAGCCTCGCGAATATTCTTTTTGAGCTCAACACCCCATTGTCCGTAATCATATACGGCCGAAAGTCCGTCGTAAATATCGCTACTCGGAAAAATGAAACCGTATTCTTTACAGTGAGCAATTATCGATTGCAGTTTGTTCTGTTCTGTTGCCATATGGTCGCAAATATAAAAGGGAATTGATATCTAACACGAAAATTTACCGAAGGGCAAAGAGTTACAGACAAACGAATTGATTACTTTTGGACTACAATTTTATTCATGACCTCATCTTATCGTCCCGCAACTATCCGTTCTATTTTCAAACGATTTTCATCCTTAAAAGTTTTTGTGATTGGCGATGCCATGCTCGATAATTATTGGATGGGCAGTATCGAACGCATTTCACCCGAAGCCCCTGTTCCTGTTGTTTCGGTTGAACGAAAAGAATCAAGACCAGGCGGTGCCGCCAATGTTGCCCTGAATTGCAAAGCTTTGGGCGCTTCGGTGAGTTTATTTACAGTTTGTGGAAACGACCTGTCGGGAAAAAGTCTGGTAAAACAATTGCGAGATGCCGGTATCGAAACGGAGCATATCCTGCAGAGCAATCATCGTTTAACCACCACCAAAACCCGCATTATCAGTAAGAATCAGCATGTAGTTCGACTCGATGAAGAAAGCAGCGGATCCCTTTCGGTAAAAGACGAACATCACTTTATCGATATCTGCTTACGGGCCATCCAAATTGAAGCCCCCGACATTGTGATCTTTGAAGATTATAATAAAGGGGTTTTGAGTGCCAATGTCATAGACCGCATTATTGCACATTGCCAACATTTAGGTTGCCTCACTGCTGTAGATCCTAAAAAAGAAAATTTTTTGGCGTATAAAGGGGTCGATATTTTCAAACCCAATTTAAAAGAAATTCGCGAAGGCCTTCAAGCGGGTCCCGACAAGGTAAGCCTGCCCGAGATGAAACGGATACATGGACTCCTCTACCAAAAAATGCAACATAAACTCACCTTGGTCACCCTTTCTGAAAAAGGCGTTTTTGTGCAAGAAGGCAAAGAAGCTGCTTTATTTCCGGCGCATATCCGTCAGATCGCTGATGTGTCGGGTGCCGGTGATACGGTAATTGCTGTGGCAGCGATGGTGTATGCCTTATCGAAAGATAAAAATCTGAGTGCGCGTTTGGCGAACTTAGCGGGTGGACTTGTTTGTGAAGAAGTGGGTGTGGTGCCTGTAGACAAGACAAAACTTTTGAATGAAAGTCTTGCCCTATTAGTCTAATGATTGTGCTCGCTTTTTAGAAACGAATCGAAGCGAGGATGCCTCCACCATACCTTCTCCCGAATTCTGCAGTAGGTGTGGATGCTGCTGGGATTGCTTAACATATTGCGCTTCCTTTTTTTTCATTATCGAACACACAAGCAACGAGTAAAGCACTATCAGAAAGGTAACTGCATTTATTTTTCTTTTCATGCTGAAGGATTCATTTCCTGAGCACAAAAGTAATCTGCGGTAACAACAAATACAATTTTTTTTTATATATATAGAGGGGCAAACCGCGGTTTCATCCGTTCATTTTCGGGTCTCAGATCATTCCCAAAAAATCATCAAACAAATACCTCGAATCATGCGGACCTGGCGTGGCTTCTGGATGATACTGAACCGAAAAAGCCGGTTTATTCTTTACCCGTATTCCCTCTAGCGTGCCATCATTTAAATTGATATGCGTGATTTCTAAGTCCGGATTGTTTTCGACAGAAGCCTTATCGACAGCGAATCCGTGGTTTTGTGTCGAAATTTCACTACGCCCCGTTTGGAGATTTATCACCGGATGGTTCAAGCCCCGATGTCCATGATGCATTTTGTAGGTGCTTGCTCCCATGGCTTGCGCTAATAACTGATGCCCTAAGCAAATACCAAACACAGGCTTATTACTAGCCAAGATACGTTTTACGGTTTCTAC
>JBEISB010000181.1:0-4453 GCA_040375635.1 Chitinophagaceae bacterium
CACTGCATTGCTGTATACCATATTTCTGCAGGCACGGATTACTTCTTTCGTATTTTCTTTTTTCAGTGGGATTTGTTGCAAAAGCCAATTTTCAACTTCATCTGATTGCGTTAAAAGAAAATATAGAATAAAATACATCATCAAAAGATTGCCAATACTTGATAATGTAGTACCTAAAGCCTGTTGTAAAATCGGAATCATTTGCGCATTGATTTTGCTGATGGTATCAGGGTTCACAATATCAATCTGAAAATGCGACATGAAATACACATGAATAATTTCTAGGCTCTGATTCACAAGATGAGGTTGTGCAAGGAAAGGGGTAATTTTTGTGATTGTTAAGGAAACCAACCAAATGGTAGGACCAACAATGACTGCGATAGAAGCAAAAATTAATACAAAAGCTGCCACCGATTTTCGCCATGCCAATCGTTTAACCAAGTAATACATGTAATTCCGTAGCAGCACATAAAAGGTTACAGCCCCTAAAAAAGCACCTAGCAAAAAATACATTTGCTGTCCAATGACCCAGACTAACAAAGCCAATACCATTAAAAAGAGTATTTGTCGTATTTGGGTGGGATGAATTTGATTTGCCATATTTCAAATATACCATGAGAGATTCTGATTCACAACTACGGGCTGTGGAGGAGCCTCACAGAAAAAGCTATCTCTCCCTAGAATAACAGAATATTGTTGACTGGTTTCTTGCGGTTTACAAAAAGCAGTTTACTTTTATGGTATACACATCGTTCAAAACAAGCTTACTTATATGAAATCACTCATCAGTACCTTAAGTCTTATCTTTCTTCTTTCAACAACAAATGCCCAAGACAAATTAAAAGAAGAGGCAGCGGCTGTGGTAAAAGCTGGTAAACAATACTATCAAATTGAAATGGGCACGAGAAAAGCCAAGACTGCCTTCGAAAAGAAGTATGAGGGAAAAGAAAAAGCGGACGGGGTTATTGCATATGCCGAAGGCAACCAAATTCATTGCGTGTATTTTAGTGCCGGAAACAAACCTAAAGTCATAGCCAGCATGGACTTCGACACCACTTTCGAAGAGAAAGGCAAAGTGATTAATTTCGAAGAGAGAGAATTATACAGCAACGAAAAAAGCCTCATTCAGCTGAAAAAAAATGCGATGATGGCTGTAGAAGCCGATCCTGCTAAGTACATGAAACCAGAAGGGGCTTCTTTCTTCTATATTCCCATGCTCGAAAATGGAAAAGGTCGCGTGATGGTATTATCACAATCTGCTAATGAAAAGAAGGTAATTTTTGGTGGCGATTATCTTCTCCAATTCGATGATAAAATGGCGCTAACGAGTCAAAAAAGTGTACATCCCAATGTTACTATCATTGGCTATGGCTCTGAAGTTGAAGCCGGAAAAGATCCTAGTGGAGGTACTCACTTTCATTTTCCTGAAACAGGCGATTTGCTGACAGAATCTGATATATGCGTAATCATGTTAAATGAGAAGGCCGCTAATTGGAAGTTTCATTCGGTGATTTCACAGAATTATATCAGTTTCTATAACTGTTTGACCCGTGAACTCATTCCTATTCCAAAATCAAACGAAGTCAAAGAGGGGAAATAAATAAGTCCTTTTCGTAACCATATCGAAAGCCTGAAAGAAAAATCACTAAAATCCTTTCAGGCTTTTTTTAATTCCCTAAATAGGTCTTGAGAAGCTTGCTGCGTGTTGTTGTACGAAGTTTGGTAATGGCCTTATCTTTAATCTGCCTAACCCGTTCGCGGGTTAACCCAAATTTTTCACCAATATCTTCTAAACTCATTGGATGTTCTACCCCCACGCCAAAAAAGTACTTCAGTACATCTTTCTGGCGTTCGGTGAGCGTATTTAAAGAACGTTCGATTTCGTCGCGTAAAGATTCATTGTGGGCTAACTCATTATCGGTATTGACAGCATTGGGGTTATTCAATACGTCGAGTAATGTATTTTCTTCGCCATCCACAAAAGGAGCATCAACACTTACGTGACGGGCTGCAACGCCTAAGGTTGTCTCGATTTCTTCGGGATTGATTTCGAGAATCAATGATAATTCCTCGGCAGATGGCTCACGCTGATATTCTTGCTCAAGCATAGAATAAGCCTTATTAATCTTATTGGTGAGTCCTACTTTGTTTAATGGCAGTCGAACAATTCTGCTCTGTTCGGCCAAGGCCTGCAAGATAGACTGACGAATCCACCATACCGCATAAGATATAAACTTAAAACCCCGAGTTTCATCAAATCGCTGAGCGGCTTTAATGAGCCCGAGGTTTCCTTCGTTAATCAGGTCGCTGAGTGATAGTCCCTGATTCTGATATTGTTTGGCCACTGAAACCACAAATCGCAAATTGGCTTTTGTTAGTTTCTCTAAAGCCACTTGGTCACCTTGCTTAATTTTTATGGCCAACGACACTTCTTCTTCCGGTGTAATCAGGTCAACTTTCCCTATTTCTTGGAGATATTTCTCAAGGGACTGACTTTCACGGTTGGTAATAGATTTAGTAATCTTGAGCTGGCGCATTGACATAGTGGGGGTAGCGTTGTTTCGTTAACAATTTTTTTATGAGTAAACGATAACAGGTTATCAACTTACATTTTGTTAACAGCCTGATAAGCAAATCTATTGTTTCTGTCCATACAAGCAAAAAAAATTTATATATAAAATGGGTGTACAGGAAAAATATGCTGCTAAAAAATTTTGATAATTGGATGTATTTGTTATTATTGTGGCAAGTAAGCGTAATAGAACAATTGTCATAACCAGCACCATTCATGTCGAAAAGAGTTAAATACAGTATCGAATTTGCCATAAAGTGTTCACCCACTATCCTTTATGATTTTTTATACACCGCAACCGGCTTAGGAGAGTGGTTTGCCGAAAAAGTAACCCAAAAAGAAAATAACTTTTATTTCCACTGGAAAGGGAATGAGGAGATGGCTGAAATGATTGCTGCAGAAGAAAACGAATATGTTGTTTTTCGCTGGGATTGGATGGATGAAGAAGAGTACTTTGAATTTAGGATTGAAAAAAGTCCGGTAACCAACGAAACGATTTTAACCATTACCGATTTCGCCGAAAAAAATGAAATGAAAGATCAGGAGCAACTTTGGAGTGCCCAGATCCTTGATTTAAAGCATCGTGTTGGGAGTTAATCGTTTGTCCTGCACGTTACCGTATTAGTATACCTTTGCCCAAAATATACCGTGTGAAGTTTTTACACAAGTTTATTATCAGGTCATTTATCCCTCCCTTTATCGGAGCGTTTTTTGTAACCTGGCTCATCTTCATCATGCAGTTTATGTGGGTATGGATAGATGAGTTTATTGGAAAGGGATTGGATGTGTTTACCATAAGTCAGTTTATTGGACTCCTATCTACCACCCTTGTGCCTATCGCTCTTCCTTTAGGTATCTTGTTTGCCGCCATCATGACCTTCGGGAACCTGGGAGAGAGTTCAGAACTAACCGCGGTAAAAGCAGCTGGCCTTTCGGTCATTCGTTTTGCTACGCCCCTATTATTATTTATCGCAGGCATCGCTTGTCTCTCCTTCTTATTCAACAACTATTTGATTCCGGAAGCTAAACTAAAGGCCACCCGTTTGCTGTACGATATCCAAAATAAGAAACCAGTCTTGGCGATTAAACCCGGTCGATTTAATAAAGATATCCCCAACCATATTATCTATATCTCGAGTAAAGACGATGATGACAATACCATTCATGATATCAAAATTTATGACCATACAGATGGCCGTGGCAACAATAAAATTACCACAGCCAAGAAGGGTAAAATGTATGTAACAGAAGATAAAAAATTTTTAGTGTTTGAATTAGAGGATGGATGGCGATACGAAGAAAAATTGGCACCCGGACAAGAAGCCCCAGAGCAAATCCGATTGGGCTTTCGGTTCTGGAAAAAAATATTCGACTTATCTGATTTTAAGTTGCCTACCACCGATGAAAATTATTTTAAAAACATGCGGGAGGTAATGTCCGTATCTCAAATTATGGTACAGTTAGATACCAATAAGCTGAATATCCGTAAAATCATTCTCGACGCAAAAAACCAGATGGCCCCTTTATTGAGTTATGTGCGCGATGATACCGCAAAGCAGCTTACTCCCCTTCCTTCCATTTCTGCACAAACCCAAAGTTTCTGGCAACAGATCCCCGACTCCTTACAAAGTGGCGTTTTATCGCAAGCCGAAATCAGTGCTCGGAGCATGAAAAGTATTCTTGAAGTGAATGTTCAAAACCTAAGTTTGCAGCAGATGAATTTCACCGATTCGAAGATAGAATTGCATAAACGTTTTGCCTTGCCATTCGCTTGCATCCTTTTATTTTTGATTGGGGCTGCCTTAGGTTCTATTATCCGCAAAGGAGGATTAGGCATGCCCTTTATTAGTGCGGTTCTATTTTTTATTCTATACTATTTTA
>JBEISB010000149.1:0-5709 GCA_040375635.1 Chitinophagaceae bacterium
CACATATTTACTATCTGTTGTGATGCGAATGCGTAAGCCATTGCGGGTTAAGGATTCTAGGGCAACAATCACGGCCAGTAATTCCATCCGATTATTGGTAGTATATCGATAACCGGCGCTCATTTCTTTACGCGCGCCTTTCCATTTCATAACAATGCCATAGCCTCCGTTACCGGGATTTCCACGGGCCGCACCATCTGTATAGATCTCAAGAATATCGTTGTTTGTTTGTTGGCTCAATGCTATTGGTTCAGACTACAATAATACATAAGTCATTTTTGATGAGCTGCGTTTATTATTCTGCGTCGAAGAAATTGGCGTCGAATGCAAAAAATATTACCTTTAAAGCCGAAAACAAAACGAAATATGAACACGAAATTTTTCAGACTCTTCGGACTTTTAAGTATACTAAGTGTAACGGCTTTGGCGCAAGATGCACCGCAACCGCCTACACCGCCTAAAAATGCGCAACAAGGTGTAGCGATTGACCCCACTGGAAAAAGATTTATGAAACCCCGCGAGCGCACAAGGTATGGGGGGCCAGTTCACACTACCCTAACCCTCGAAAAAAATGATACCACGATGAATATTACGTTCATCGAAATACAAATTGATCCGGCCCAAAAAGATGGGTATGATATTTCTGTTCGCGGAACCAAAACACCGAAACTAACTGGGTGCGATAATTGCGCCGTTGCTGGTCGTATTATCCTCGACCCCAAAGTATCTTCTGCCTTCGAGAATATCAGTACCGATGCGGCTACGCAAGCTAAGCAGGCCAAAAATCCGGCAGCCAATCGTATGATTAGTTTCAAAAACGCTGAAGAGAAAGTCTTTACCGTGGCCACAACGAACGAAGGCGGATTTATGCTAACCACTTTGCCGAATGGATTGTACAGCATTTGGTTTGGTGGCAAAAGAGTAGTAAACAACTTTTTACTGACGAGTGTAGCCGCGAAAGAAGAGCCTGTAAAAGAAGCGAAATAAATACGGCCTCTCTTTTCTTTACGAAATCCGACTCCATACTTCTCGTTCCTTACGACCTAATAGATATTGCCTGAGACTCTGTTGTTCGGGTAAAAGTAAATCAGGGTCTTGTTGCAGTAATTCTATCGCTGTATCTCGAGCGAGTTGCAGTATCGGTAAGTCTTTTACCAGATCGGCTAATTTCAAATCGGCAGATCCGCTTTGTCGGGTTCCATCAATTTCGCCGGGGCCCCTCAATTCGAGATCTTTTTCGGCAATGGCAAATCCACTCGTTTCGTTTACCATAGTTTGCATACGTAGTTTGCCCGTTGCACTTATCTTATCAGTAGTAAGTAAAATGCAGTACGATTTATCGGCCCCGCGTCCTACCCTGCCTCGCAATTGATGGAGTTGCGATAAACCAAATCGTTCAGCACTTTCAATGAGCATTACACTCGCATTGGGTACATTTACACCTACCTCAATAACGGTTGTAGCCACCATAATTTGCGCTTTGCCTTTTACAAAAGCTTGCATATTCGATTCGCGCTCGTCGGCCGTTTGCTTTCCATGCACCATGGCAATTTGATAGGTATCGGCAGGAAAAAATTGCTTCACCTGTTCGTAACCAGCCATCAAATTTTCGTAATCTAATTTTTCCGACTCATCGATTAAGGGATAAACGATATAAGCTTGTCGACCCAAACCAATTTCGTCGCGAATAAATTCCATTACCCTAGCCCGTTGAATTTCGGGTCGGTGCACGGTGGTAATGGGCTTACGACCGGGTGGTAATTGAGCAATGATAGAAACATCTAAATCACCATAGGTAGTCATGGCTAGTGTACGCGGAATCGGTGTAGCCGTCATTACCAGCATGTGGGGTGCCATGGTATTCTTCTTCCATAATTGGGCCCGTTGGGCAACACCAAAGCGATGTTGCTCATCGATAATACAGAGTCCCAGGTTTTGAAATACCACCGTATCTTCGATTAAGGCATGGGTTCCTATGAGGATATGAATCTCTCCATTGGCGAGTTGCGCTAATGTATTCCGTTTTTCTTTGGCCTTGGTTTTTCCACTCAAAAAAGAAACTTGTAAGGGCATTTCTCGCAATAAGTCGCGAATGCCTGCGAGGTGTTGCTGGGCTAAAATTTCGGTAGGAGCCATCAAACAGGCTTGAAATCCATTATCGATAGCCAACAACATACAAAGCAGTGCCACTATAGTTTTACCACTTCCTACATCGCCTTGCAGCAAGCGATTCATTTGATGACCCGTTTGTGTATCGAGACGAATTTCGCGGAGTACTTTTTTTTGATCGTCGGTAAGGGCAAAGGGTAGATGATGATTATAAAAATCAGTAAAGGCTTCTCCTACTTTTAAAAAGCGAAAGCCCGCTTCTTTATGATGATTGAGTTTAAGTTTACAGATACTGATTTGTTGTATAAAAAGCTCTTCGAATTTGAGTCGATAAATGGCCGATTGCAAACTCAGCGGATCGGCAGGAAAATGAATTTGCTTTAACGCTTGGTAGCGACTGATGAGTCGTTGCGAATGAACAATCGCTGTAGGTAAGATTTCTGTGGTTTCTTTTTCAGGGAGTTGAAGCATCAATTGATGAACTAACTTCACATAATTGCGCCCCGAAAGCCAGCGCTGTCTTAATTTTTCGGTCGAAGAGTAAACCGGAATAAAGGGAGGCATATCGTCTATTGAATTGCCTTCTATCTTTTCAATTTCTGGATGGGTGATGGTCCAATAGTTTGTAAAGCGTACTGCCTTTCCGTATACTAAAAAGGTACCTCCTTCGGCGACTCGTTTTTCGATGCCCGATATTCCCTGAAACCAAACCAATTCCATCATGCCTGTTTTATCGCGAAACTGACTGACCAAGCGACGACTTCGTCCTTCACCGACAATTTCTGAAAAGGTTATTTGTCCTACCAACTGCACCAAAGCCCCATCGGCAGGAATTTGTTGTATGCTGAGCATATTGCTTCGATCTACATACCGAAACGGATAATGAAACAACATATCCCCGAAGGTGGAGATACCCAACTCCTGCTGCAACAATACCGCTTTCGCCGGCCCCACGCCTTTGAGATATTCGATGGGTGTGAGTAAGATATTTTTACTATGCGTAAACATCGGAATGTCAAAGGTACATATCTAGTGTAGGATGCTAACTATTGATTATTTTATTATTTTGTAGAGATGTATGTCTTATCGTGCGCGATCATCCACTCGGCCATTTGGGTTTGTGATAAGGCGTAATTGCGCAATTGCTTGAGTACATCGGGACGAGCTTCGCTATAATCGACATTCGATTGTTGCTGATAGGCGTGTAAACTATGTTTACCTTGATAGCGATAAATGTATAACCAGTTACCGTTGAGGCAAGCCAGCTTATCGTCGGCCGAAAAATACATACATGGGCGCTGATGCTTGAGCACATCTACGCCGAGGGTGTTGTTTGTATACGACAAGCCTAATAATCCCATGAGGGTTGGAAACACATCGATTTGTCCGATAAGACGTGAACAGATTTGTGCACTGATTTGTTTACCGGGTGCATACATGATGATAGGAATTTGGTTGTACGACAAAGGCAAATCGTAGGGATTATTACCTACTACTCGACCATGATCGGCAACAAATACAAAGACCGTATTGGTAAACCACGAACAACGACTAGCCTTTTGCAGAAAAGTGCCAATCGACCAATCGGCATACGACACTGCCTTTAGCTCTTGGGTAGATTGATTCGACTGGAAATAGGCCGGCAATACATAAGGGTCGTGGTTAGAAGCCGTAAGAATGGTTGTAAAAAAAGGTTGCGATGTATCTTGTTGATTGAGATGATTGACTACTCGCGAAAATAAATAATCGTCGGCTACACCAAAGGGACCGATACATTCTTCCGCAGGAAAACATTCGGCAGCAATTAGGGTATCGAAAGAATTACGAGGAATAAACTCGCCCAGGTTATCGAAGCGATTGCTATGCGTACAAAAAAAGAAATTCTGGTAATGATGTTGCTTGAGGGCGAAGGGCAATCCAGAGTAGCGGCGCACCGGAACTGTGCTCATAGGTCGAGTGCGGCGTAAAGCAGGCAGTCCATACAAGGTAGAAAAAACCCCATTATTTGTATGGATGCCGGCACTAAAGGCATGATCGAAAAATAAAGAATGTTGAGCCAGACTGTCGAGGGTTGGTGTAAGATGATTAGGATTTCCGAAACGAGTCATAAAACGAGCACTCATGCCTTCCATCAGCACCAATACAATATTGACAGGTTTTGCATTGGGTTGTTGGTTTACATCGCGGGCGATGGGAGAAATGCTAGGCCGATTGGGTTGAGCATCGAGATAGCGAAGCGTGAGTTGTTGCGCTTGTGTATCGTCCATAAGGGCCACCCTGCCGAAATAACTTTTGAGCAAAGTGAAGGCAGGATTTAAACCCGCTTGATTGAGGATAGGATTATTAGCGTAGCAGGCATCATTAATCATTATGGGATTATTGATACGCCCCCGCATACCCATAAAGCAAAGTGCCCCCAACAAAAGAAAAATAAATAGATGTTGTTGCCAAGGAAGTTGCACTTCGGGTTTCTGCCTGAGAAAACGCTTCGTATACCGATAGCTTATGCTGCCAGTGAATAGGATTAGCATAAGACTAAGCAGCAGAAATCCTTTATAGGTATTATTACTCCAGATCATTTGTCCCACCATACCCGGTGTATCCATCCATTGAAAAGCCGCCTCCGTAATTCGGTTTTGAAAGAAGGCGAAATAGGGAATATCGGCAATGAGCAAAAACAAAATGAGGCAGCTTAGGAGAGGGATATACACGAGCAGAAAGTGGGAAGCCTTTTGCAAACGACCTTGAGTAAGGCTATTGATAATCAAGAACACAAACGGAAGAGCCAGCCCATAAGCCAACACTACACTATCGAACTGAGCACCGATGAAAAACGCTTTGGCTGCATCAGCCGTTTGATAAAAATGAATACCTAATATATATATCAACCATGCTGCTCGAAGCAAAGCCATAGCCAGCACCCCTGTTATATACAAGGTGAGGAGGTAAACCACAAAAGGAGGTATGCGTTTCACGAAACACAAACATAACAATAAAGTAATGAGAGAAGATGAGATTATTCATTTTGAGGGTTGTATTGAAACGCCCAATGAACCAGAAAAGTATATGGACATAAGCGACGAAGGATGAACCATCAGCTGCCCGGCTGCCGGATTGAAATAGAAAGCCCGCAGCGCAGCGAGGACTTGACATGGAAAGCCGGAACGTAAGATGATGTATGCATAAGGATGATAGCCCCAAATTAATCAGCAAGCTTAGCGATGTTAACATAGGAATTTTTGCCTTTTCGTGCTGAATCTGTACCTTGCACACAGCTTTGAGTGCTTTACCAAACTCATAACGCAAACAACCAATACCTATGAACCAACCCATAACCCAGTGGGCCCATGATGAGCGCCCCAGAGAAAAATTATTACACAAAGGAGCTGCCGCTTTATCGAATGCCGAATTACTAGCCATACTCATGAACACTGGCACACGAGATAAATCGGCAGTAGATATCGCTACCGATATCCTGCAATCATGTCAACAAAATTTACTTGAGTTAGGCAAGTTATCTTATCAAGATCTGAATCAAATTAAGGGCGTAGGCGAAAAAAAATCGCTCACCTTATTAGCCGCTCTCGAATTAGGGAAACG
>JBEISB010000205.1:0-3527 GCA_040375635.1 Chitinophagaceae bacterium
CCCATTCCGAACAGAGCAGTTAAGCCCCTCATGGCCAATGGTACTTGGACACAATCCTGGGAGAGTAGGTAGCCGCCGTCTTATTGAAAAACCTCGCAGTAATGCGGGGTTTTTTTATGATATAAACGCACCAAAACGGTTGATAGGTAGAATTTGGAAACGCAGTGGCTGCTATGCATTTATCTCAACGGTAGATAAAATAATAAAATAACAGAATATTGTAAGCAATCTTTTAGCCTATCTATATTGTTTGTTTGCTCTTCTTACCATAACCATCATAAATTAGATAAACGGTAAACTTAGACTTGCATTCTGCTATTTATAGCGCATGCGTGAGCGTAGCTTCTATTGTTTCAACAGGATATCTTAGATTTTCTCTGTCGACATAGGCGAGGCGATGCATTTTTTGGATATCAATACTGAGAAAATCATATTCTTCTGTAACTCGTCCATGTAACTCATACACGCCTTTGCCTACGAAAGGATATTGTTTCACGCTCTCTGGAAAATGAACGGTATCAAGCCATTGTCCTGCTATATCTAAAAAGGTTCCAAAGTACATGGTTTCTCCTTTTGTAGTTCGTACAAACTTGGTGGTAATTAAGTACGCATAAACACAAACGCTTTGTCCAATATAATGACGTAAATCTTTAGCTTGTAAGGTGTTTTCTACGGGTGTTTGTAATAATTCAAAGGGAGAGCAAAACGGAAACCCAAATAATTCAATCTCATCATAGGCCTCTTCTATAGCCGAATGTTGTAAAGTGGGAAGTTTCCAACTTGATATTTGTGTATCAAATAATACAGCGAATTGATTCGATTGTTTATTCGGTTGTAGGAGGGAATGAACCTCCCATAGTAGTTCTTTTTTATGGCGACCCGTAAAGCCAAAAGCATTGGCACGGATGAGGTAACGAATTTGTTCGATACTGATTCGTACCCGTTTGGTAAAATCATACAAGCTACTAAATGCCCCCTGTCGTTCGCGTTCTTTGCATATGGCGATTATGGTTTCTTGCTCAATCCCAAAAATCATTCCTAGTCCAATATAAAGGTTTTTTTTATCGAGGTGACAATAAAAAGATCCGCGGTTAACACAGGGATGATGTAAGATGGCTCCATGTAAGCGTGCTTCGTGTACATATAACTCTCGACTGTAAAAGCCGCCTCCATTGTTTAAGGTGGCCGCCATATATTCGAGTGGGTAATAGGCTTTTAAAAATAAAGCCTGATAGCTTTCTACAGCATAGCTAGCAGAGTGTCCTTTTGAGAAGGCATAATTAGCAAAGCTTTCAATTTGTAGCCAGATCGATTCTATCTGTTCTAAGGAATGTCCCTTTTGTAGACAGTTATGGAAAAAATTATCCTTGACTCTACTAAATTCATTTCGTTGTTTAAATTTCCACGACATACCCCGTCTTAAATAATCCGATTCTGCTAGTGTCAGTCCGGCAAAATAATGCGCTACTTTAATCACGTCTTCTTGATATACCATGACGCCATAGGTTTCTTCGAGCAAATCATAGAATTCGGGTAAGGCTACACGGGCTTTTTGTCGAAGATGTTCATTTCGAAATCGTAAAATATATTCACGCATCATACCGCTTTTGGATACTCCCGGTCGTATAATAGAGCTAGCGGCCACCAATCGTAAATAATCGTCGGCTTGTAATTTAGTAAGCAGTCCTCGCATGGCTGGCGATTCAATATAAAAGCATCCAATGGTTTGTCCACTACGAAGTAGATTTTTGACTACCGGATCTGTTTTAAAACGAGCTGTATCATGAATGTCTATAGATACGCTTTTATTCTTTTCGACCATTTGGATCGTGTCTTTAATCTTACCCAATCCACGTTGACTTAAAATATCAAATTTATACAAGCCTATATCCTCGGCTTCGAGCATACTAAATTGCGTAGTCCCATAACCTTTGGGAGGCATAAAGGTTGCCGAATAGCTATGAATGGGTTTTTCGGAGATGAGGATGCCGCTCGAATGTATGCTTAGGTGACTCGGATACCCATGAATAATGGCACTGTATTGTAGAATGAGTTTTTCGATATCATCTTTTGCGCCCTGGGTTCGGGTCTGTTGCAGGCGGTCGATTTCATTGGGAGGTAATCCAAATACTTTCCCGAGCTCTCTAATAATTGCATCGTGTTGAAATGTATTATACGCACCAAGTAAGGCCGTTCTCTGTTTGCCGAATCGTTCAAAAATATAACGGGTAATATCGTCGCGATCTGTCCACGAAAAGTCCATGTCAAAGTCGGGCGCATTATTTCGATGTAGATTAATAAATCGTTCGAAATACAAATCAAGTTCTATCGGGTCTACATCGGTAATTCGCAATAGATAGGCAACAAGACTATTTGATCCGCTGCCACGGCCTACATAATAATAGTTTTTGTGTTGTGCGTATCGAATAATATCGTAGTTTATTAGATAATACGAACAGAAGTTAAGTTGACTAATTACTTCGAGTTCTTTATTGAGTCGTTCCCATACAGCGGCATTAGCTTGCGGATATCGATAGGGGATAGCCTCCAAACATAAAGCCCTTAGCATTTCAATGTCATGAGCTATCGACTGTGAATAATGATTTAGGTTTTTGTTGGCTAGTTTGCCGTAAACAAATTCAATTCGGCAATCATTGAGGATATTTTGTGTGTTTGTAAGGATATCTGGCCAGGCCGAAAATTGTTTTTGCAAGAGCGATAATTCAGGCATGATTTCATTACCCCTAGCTTGTTGTGTAGCGTCTAATTTGCTGAGTAGATTATTCGTATCGATGGCGCGTAATAATCTATGTACATTGAATCGAGTTTTATCGGCAAAACTTACGGTTTGCCATACTACCAACTTATGTCGTTGTTGGATAGCCGGAGAAAAATTGAGTTGAGGTAATTGATGGGCTTCAACACCTAGGTATTCATTTTCACGAAGCGCCCAGCCTGTATACTGTTGCATGGGATAAATAATATAAGCCTGTTGAAAGATGGGTGCTCGAGATTCAAAAGGCTTATGTTCATGAAGGTGCGCAGAGAGATGTTCGTTGAGTGCTAGCCAACCTTCGTTGTTACGCGCAAGTCCGATATATTGCTGCTGCACCCCATTACGAAAATCAATACCCATAGAAATCTGCAGACCTAGTTCGGCTGATAATCGCACGGCGTTGATACAAGCCGATGTGTTATTGATATCGGTGAGGGCTAATTGTGTATATCCTTTTTGTTTGGCCTCGTTGAGTAATTCTTCAATAGAGTGCGTGCCGTAGCGGAAACTATAATACGTGTGACAATTGAGTAGCATACTTGATAAGAATTGGAAACGATGAGGTACAAATGTGATCGATTTTACGATTCGATTTTGCACATTATTTTAGTAAGGATTGGGAGATGTTAGAAATATCCCATACTATTTCATCATAATTGATTTCTTACTTTGTATTCTATAATCTTGTTTGGAATATAGAATTACTTCAAATGCGAGACTCTGCTTGATGTCTACAAGAGTAGATCATAGA